>JBDTMM010000116.1:0-7054 GCA_039934275.1 Flavitalea sp.
ATGTTTTGCTGTTACATGGAAAGAATTTCAATGGTTATTATTGGAAAGATGTCATTAAATTTTTGGTGGCTGCGGGATATAGGGTCATCGTTCCGGACCAGCTCGGTTTTGGAAAGTCCGATAAACCAAATGTCCATTACAGTTTTTCGTTGCTCGCATCCAATACTCAGAAATTACTGGATACGCTGAGCATCCAAAAAACAAATATTATCGCGCACTCTATGGGTGGAATGCTTGCCACAAGATTTGTGTTAATGTATTCCGGTATGGTACAGAAACTGATATATGAAAACCCAATTGGGCTGGAAGATTACCGAACATTTGTTCCCTATAAATCCGTTGACGAACAAGATGCGAAGGAACAGAAATCGGATTTCAGATCGCTTAAAAAATACCAGCAGAGTTATTATCCCGAGTGGAAACCTGATTATGAACAGTATGTGATTGCGCAATATGAGGCCATGCAAATTCCAGATTTTAAAACCGCTGCCCTTTCAAGTGCGCTTACTTATGAAATGATCTACCAGCAACCCGTGATGTATGAATTTAAAGGGATTACTCAACCAACTTTGATCTTAATTGGACAAACCGACCGCACTATACTGGGCAAAAACCTACTTGATAAACCCGTTTCCGACATCCACGGACAATATCCATCACTGGGTAAGAAGCTGCACCAGCAAATCATCCACTCAACACTGGTGGAATTATCGGGCGTTGGACATATCCCCCACATCCAGTCTCCCGAAATATTCAGGCAAAAAGTGCTCTCTTTTTTGAAGTAAAAAACGTATAAAACCCTCGGTTGGCCATAAGGCAACTAATTAACTATTTATTACGTCATAGTTAGATATCCGGTCCGCTGTTATATTCTTAAAAACAGTACTTTCACGATTGTGTGTTTCACCTATCTAACCTGAAAATGATAGTCATTTTTTAAAGCAACTTACAAAAAACAGAAATATGAAACTTAGCCTTGTGGCATTTTCGCTCCTCCTTACCACTTCGATTTTTGCACAGCTAACAGTTACCGAAAAATTCCAGAAAATCGCCAACGTTCAGCAGGCTCAACAGTTTATTACTGCGAACCCTGAACTTAAACCAGCGTTACTTAATCTTTCGGCCGGAAAAGATTCGTCGCTAATTGAAAAGAGATTATTAAGGCAGAAAAAGGGAGATATTTTTTCTGTGGGATACGTTACTTACAAGATACTCGAAGCTACCGATACGGTTGATTTTCGTGCCAGTTACGTTTTCCTCGACGGATCAACGCTTGCGCCATCAGAAGTGGATAGCCTTAAGAAACTGATCATGCAAAAGATCTCCTCAGGAACACCTTTCGATAAACTCTCCGACCAGTACACCATGGATGGAAACAATACGCATGGCGATACGGGTTGGTTTTTTGGAGAACTGATGTTTCCCAAAGAGTTCCAGGATGCGGTTCAGACCCATAAAACCGGTGAGGTTTTCTTTGTAGACGTATCCGAAAAACAATGGCATTACATTGTGAAAAAAACCTTTGACGACCAGGAAAAGAAAGATATTGTAGTGCTGCGCGCGAATGGCCGATAAATGGCACTACCTTACACCACCCTCCCCGATAATTTCCAATTAAACAACAACATTAATTTATGAAGCAACACGAAAAACGCTCAGCGGGAGTTTGGTTAGATCAACACCACGCCTTACTTATTACCCATTCGACAATTGAAGGAGAAGGTTTTGCAGTAACCGAAAAAATAGCCTCCGAGGAAAATCATTCTTCAGGAAGTGAACATTCCATGAACAATGCTAAGCAAGGAGAGAGAATAAAATATTTTAAAACAGTTGCGCACCAGTTACTCAATTACGACGAGCTGTTATTATTCGGACCAGGAACGGCACAGGAACAATTTCTTAAGTTTCTGCAGGAAGACGGTCAATTTAAAAAAACAAAAATATCACTCGATACCGCTAACCAGTTAACAGAACCGCAGGTTATCGCCCGCGTTCGCACCTTCTTTCAATAAATAAACAGGGTTGATGAATTGTTATTAATTCCTCAACCCCATTTATTATTTAACAGCGATCATTATTCCCGTCGCCCGGACCTGTTTGGTAGGAAACAGTTTGTAATTCCACAGTAAAGGTGATCAGGCTGTCATTGGAATGTTCAATCTGGAACCCCGGCCCGCGGATTGTGAAAGTTTAACCAGTTTACAGAGGTTTAAAATTTCGGAAGCAGGTTTTGCTTCTTTCCATGATGTCAGACACCGCCCATACGTGGGAATGCAGTAAGGTTTGCCCCAGCAACCCCAGTGCAGCTATTCATTAATAATTTTGGTTTCTTGCTTTTCCTTTCGCATTCTTTATTGTTGCTGCTGCCTGCGTAATTGTAATGCTATGTTTGTAGTTTTTCAGAATGTCTAAAAAATAAAAGAGGAACCTTGCTGATTCTGTTGAATCAACAAGGTTCCTCTTTTAAATAACTATTTGTTATGGAATAGATTTATTTAATAAGTTTGAAAGGTTCTGCAGAAAGTATAATTTCTGTTCTCCTGTTCTGAGCCCTTCCTTCTTTAGTAGAATTGTCGCCCAATGCATTGTATTGACCCTGTCCTGCAGAAGTCAAACGGTTGGGATCAAGTTTCATAGTTTTGAGGGTTCTTACCACATTATTGGCGCGTTCTGTACTAACAGTCCAGTTGTCTGCGCCTTTTCCAGACCTGTCGTCGGTATGGCCAATCACTAAAACCTTCAGGTTCTGATTTTCGCTTAAAACTTCACCAAGTGTGCCTAGAGCTGCTTCACCGTTCTTGCTTACCTTGTTTGTACCTTTTTTGTACAACAGGTCGTCCTGCATTGCAACATGTATCATACCGTCCTTAGTAGTCACTTCAACGCCCCTGTTTGAATAATCAGCCATTTTATCGGCTACTTTTTTCTGCATTGCGTCAACGCTGCCGTTGTATTCATCAACAGTTCCCTGCATATTTTTAAGATCTGCCTTTGCAGTTTCATTTTCTTTCTGTAAACGGTCGCGTTCTGACATTACCATTTTATTGCTGTTGATGGCATCGTTCAGTTGTGATTGGAGGTCGGTATTCTTCTTTAAAAGAGAATCTCCGGTCATTTTTGCTGAAGCTGCATCAGCAGTTGCTGCCTTGTATTTTTTTGTAGAAACACAAGAGGAAACAAGGATTGTAAAAACAAGAAAAGAGGCTAAAGTAAGTTTCTGTATCATTTTTTTTAAATTTTAAGTTTTTCTCATACCCGGGTGGTTGTCCCGAAGTTGGCAAGATAAAATATTTTACATCGTAACAGCAACAAAAGAATCCACAGTGTTGATTAAACGACGTTTGAATCACTTATTTGCAATAAGTGTACCAGAGCGCATCATAATTAAGCATCCGGTAATCAAGGAAAATACATGTCCCGGCGCGAAAGTAAACAGAAAAATCACATGGTTTTAATCCTGTGCGGGTTTTTATTAAGAAAAAAGGTAAATATTAATAATTTGCGTTTTATTTCCGCCTTCAGGGGTTCGGTACCGAAATAAAGATATCGACCTCCGCATTGTTCCAGTCCAGGCTGCGCTGATCGTAGATCTCGTAATCTACAATGTAGGCACGCTGCATACTGCCTTCCCATATATTCCGCCAGGCGTTTGCCACGCAATCCGGCAATTTTCCCTTTGCGACTATCTTTTCAAACTGGCAGGCAGGGATCTCGAGCGACGCCATGCCTTCAGGAACAGGCGTACCCGGAGTAACTCGGCAACCGATGAAAAACGAATAGGGTTTTGTATGGTCCCCTTCGTAAGCATGATACATGGAAAACAGATCGTTGTTTATTTTTCGGGGGATGCGGACCAGCGTATTTTCTTCCATGAATTTTTTCCATAATGATCCGCAATCGATGGAAGATTGTCCGTTTGAATTGGTGGTGGTGTGGCCAAGTGACAGGCCAATAAGGGATGAAGCTTCTTTATAAATCATTGAATAAATGTTTGGGATGATGATTCCCTGATCTTGTATTGCATGAGGCTGCTCATGGCATTCACTTTTTTCTTTGCCTCTGTTACGCCTTCGCCTTCAAAATAAGTGTCGAGCGTTTCAAAAAATAATTCGGTCCATCTTGCGAAGTGATCTGCGCCGAGTGGAGTTCTGCGGTTCAGTTCAAGGTGTTTTACCATTGTATTTCCTTTGTACACTGCGGTATGCAGTAAAAGAGTTTCCCAAAAATCGACCATTATCGGGATGTGTATGTTCCAGGAGAAGTTCTCTGCATTATTAAATATGGGGCCAAGCAAAACATCGGCCTTTACCCTGATATAAAAGAGATCAACAAGCAGTGCGATGGATTCCCGGCTATTGAGCAGTTGCTTTGTCATGGATTAAAGGTACAGAGTAATTTTTCTTAGGTTATGGTTCAATTCGTGAAATGCTTTTTGAACCACGAAGACACAAATAAAATATCACACCCTGAAATGTGGCAGCAGCTGATTCCACCTCATTCCTGGGCTACCCTGCTCTATAACCAGTTTCCGGCTTAAGCATCGGTGTTCAGCATTATCGATGCCATTCCTGAAATCCAATGGTGCACCCCTGACACGCCATTTCAAACAAAGCAATGCGGAGAAAACTGCTTTCATCACACAATTGCATCACTACAATAATTGCCAAATTAAAACCCTCAAAATACTCCCAGAAATCACTTATTACATACTAAATAAGATATCATTTGAGTTATTATGGCAATCCCCAACCCGCCATGAAAACGTATACCCTTTTTCTGGACACTATCATTTTGTCTCTTCTATTGTTTGCTGTGCATTTTAACCTGTCAGACAGCATGATCACCAATTTAAGAACAAGCAGGGCAGGCGTTATGCATACCATGATCATTTCCTGGCAATCACTGATTTTCGTAGCAGGCTTTTGCCTCGTATTAAGATACATCGCACGAAATACACGTTAAAAGCTACTTTATTCTTTCTTAAACACTATCCAATCAGTACAATGACTCCTATTCCTTAAATGTGGTTACCAATAAGTGCTGTATTTAAGGCGTACATTTTGTAACTGTTCCCCGCAGACAAACTTTTATTAACCATCATTAATTCCAGATGCGACCAACAGTACGAAGCTATTTTTGGGGAAATCCTTCCCAAAATGAATCCATTTTTAAAATTCATTTTAGTAAAATCCTTGCTGGTACTGCATTTCAGCATTGGCATACTGTTGGACTATACCTTAATGGTTTTTCATAGGATATTGGATTTAAACACGGGCTGGATTTCTATCCGGCCCTTTTTTATTTACTTCCCTAACAACACAATTCACTCCCCCAACACCGCATCAAAAAATCGCAAAAACGGTAATGCCTCTTTATAAGTACCAACAAGCAGTTTAATGAATTGCAGTGAACAAACCTGATCATCATCATAATTCTTCATGATGATATATTCTTTTAGTTTTAGCAGTTCAATTTGCGGATGATCAGAAGTATACCCTTTCGGTGGGCGAACCAAAGAAGCACCCTTTAATTTACCAAATTGGTTGACGAAAGATTTTTTGTTGATTATTTTTTCAAATTCAGCACCATTGTAATCTATCTCCTGCCTCACCTTATTCAGCAATGCTGATTCGGGTTGCCAGATGCCTCCCGCAAGAAATGTATTACCGGGTTGTACATGCAGATAAATAGGTGTTTTTTTATACTCCGGTGCCCGCTCGATAGAAGAACTGATGGAATTTTTATAGGGTCTTTTATCTTTCGAAAAACGAATGTCGCGGTAAATGCGATCGGCGTATTTTTTTAGTTCCTTATCAAAAATCGGTTCTATCTTTTTTAATTCAGGAATCAATTCACTCACAAATTCTAAATAATTGATTCTTGCTGCTTCATATACGAGTTTATTTTTTTCAAACCACGGTCTGTTATTATTCAGCTGAATGGCTTTGAAAAACTTCAGTGTTTCTTTTTTAATCATTATTCACTTTATAAATTATTAGGGGAAAAAGAACACAAATAACTATTAGTGCGATGGGATTTATTTTGAATTGAATATTAAAAATGCTTCAGCAAAAATGACTAGATATAGCTCATTTCAGGGCGCCCGGTGCTTTCCGAACCCGTTATCGACGATACTTTTTTGTAATAGGAAACCGCAGGAAATAATTTCCCCCTGGCTGAGATGTAGTTCTGCAATCAGTTCTTTTGATGAACCTGAATTGTTTTCACCGCATGCGACCCATGCAATTATTATCAAAAATGGAATGCATATTTTTAAATAACTATTCATCACATCAACGTTTTAATCCAAGGTCAGTAGGCAATCCGTCGAGACTCACCAGGTTTCTTTCATGGACATACTCCATCAATCCGTCCTCACCCTTTTGATCGGCCCATTCCAAATGAATATCGCGTTCGCCGGCATATTCAAACAGCGGAACCCCGAACCCACAGGAAGTTTGTACAAGATCAATTTCCGCAATTATAATTTGCCTCGTGCTGGGATATATATTAAATTGACCGGCATAACTATCCCACTCATCACTATCCTTCAACAACGTAAATCCTTTTCCATACAACCGCAGAATATTTGGTGCGCCTTCAAAAGAACAAAACATAAAAGTGATGCGTCCATTTTCCAGAGTATGCGCAGACGTTTCATTTCCGCTGCTGATAAGGTCCATGTAAGCGACCTTATTTTCAGAAAGAACCCTGAAACAATCAAAACCTTTGGGCGAAAGGTTTACGCGTCCATCAGCGCTTAAAGGTGCAGTAGCAACGAAAAACAAATGTTGCTTTTCAATAAAATCTTTGTGCGCCTGATTTATGAAGGAATAAAGTTTTCCCATGGCATGTCTTTTTCAGAATCAAAATTAAAGCAGAAATGGCTTCAAAAGATAAAACATATTGCGGCAGGGGCGACAAAGAAGACATAGACATTGGGCCAGACGATATCAAAAAGCTCGCACAAAAATTAGGCGTCACCGACCAGGATATCCTCGACACAATGGATAAAGTGGGGCCAGATATGCAGAAAGTGGAAGATTATTACAAT
>JBDTMM010000117.1:0-7048 GCA_039934275.1 Flavitalea sp.
GGTTTTCCTTTACTTCAATGCCGGCTAACCGGTATTCGCGGTCATTGAAACATCGGTCTGGTGAGGCTTGAACGGTCACGCGCACGTTAGGGAACTGCTGCTGGATGTGTTTGCAGTGTCCGGGGGTGAACGCTACCCTGTTGTCGGCCGGTATTTTGGTTTCACGGAGCAGGCCTATCCTGATCATGGGTTTTGGTTAAGCGGTGCGAAGGTAATCTTATCTTTGAACGAATGAACTACTTTGAATTGTACGGTATTCCCGTAGCGCTGAGTGTGGATGCGGTGAAATTGAAAAAGCGGTTTTACGAATTAAGCAGGGAATTTCATCCAGACTTGCATTCGCAGGAAGGGGAAAAGCTACAGGAAGAAGTTTTGCAGAAAAGCGCCGATATTAACAGGGCCTACAGGATATTTCAGAATGAAGACGCGACCATCAGGTATGTGTTGATGATGATGGGGTTGATGGAGGAAGAAGAGAAGTATGCATTGAACCCGGATTTTTTGGGTGAGGTGATGGATATCAATGAGCAGTTGATGGAGTTGGAAATGGAACCTGATGAAGCCGGCCTGGCGAAAGCAGAGGAAGAATCGAATCAATTATTAAGTAAAATATACGGCGATGTGGAACTGGTTATTAAAAATTACAAAGAAGGTGTTTCTTCGGAAGAAGAGTTGTTGCGAGTGAAAGGGTATTACTATCGCAAAAAATACCTTCAACGCATTTTGGACAAAATAAGCCAATTGCGTAATATTGCTACCCTTTAGAAATGCCCAGATGGCGGAATTGGTAGACGCGCCAGACTCAAAATCTGGTATTGGCAACAATGTGCAGGTTCGATTCCTGTTCTGGGCACTCAAACCCCGTTTAAAAGCGGGGCTTTTTTTTAGCCTGTTAATAAGCGAATTAATGTTTATCGAGGTTTAGCTTTGTTTACCATTGTTGTGGGTTTACGTCCCCTATGACGTCCTACTTTTTCAAAAGTACGTCCCTATTTTTCACACCTCACTTTCAGTATGAAATATAACATCTACTCGTCGATCCGGAGCGATCAAAAAGACAACAAAATGTAAATCCCACTCAAATTAATCCCCGTATTCTGATTCAAATTGCAGGGATATAATCGCAACTCCTGATGGTTTAATACGGTATTCCTTTCTGTAATGGCTGCCATGCTATTCATAGTGCGTTCGTTATTGCCCCTAGAATTTCCTTTCGATAGCCTCCAGCAACCAGGAAAAGACAGGGAAAGGCATGATCCAGGGAATGAAGAAGGAGTAAACAAATAGCACATATAAACTTTACGTATATTCCGCTTATGTTCAATTATGTATACTTTAAAAACCTTAACGGATTTCGTTTTATTGCGGCACTAATGGTGATTGTTTGTCACCTGGAACTATTCAAACAAAGGATAGGGCAACCCAACATTTGGAGGCTCCCAGTGATCTTTGAAGGTGGAAGTGCGGGTGTTGATTTCTTTTTTGTATTAAGTGGATTTCTCATTACATACTTGCTTTTAGCTGAAAATAAAAAAAAGGAAACCATCTCTCTTCGAAAATTCTACGTCCGACGTATCCTTAGAATATGGCCACTTTATTTTTTAATTGTCGCAATTACTTTTTGCATTGTACCTTATATTAACTCCCTGATTATTCCCGGTTACAGTGAACAATTAGAAATATTCCCGCTGCAAAAATTTTTTCTCTGCCTGATATTAATGCCTAATGTAGCGTTGAGTTTCTTTGGAGAAATGCCTTACGCCGGTCCTTTGTGGTCCATTGGTGTGGAAGAGCAGTTTTACATTTTCTGGCCTATTCTTTTACTTCTGTTCAGGCAAACGAAAAAAACAATTATTGGCTTTACACTGGCATTTATTCTTTTGAAAGTACTGGCCCTTGCTCTTGGTTTCAGCCACATGATCAGTTCGGAAAATTATGAACGTATTAAAAACTTCATTGTTGGCTTACGCATGGAATGCATGGGCATCGGTGCAATAGGTGCTTACTTCGCTTTTCATAATTCTCCTATACTTAAAAAGATTTCCAAAAATTCAATGGCAAAAGTATCAATCATTCTTGTTCCCATCCTGTTTTATGTAGTTCCTTTTTTATTCGAAGTGCATCACATCCTTTTATCCTTGTTGTTTTTGGTGATCATATTAAACGGCGCCACCAACCCGAATACATTTATCAATTTAGAACATAGTGTTTTGCGCAGACTGGGCACCATTTCTTACGGCCTATACCTATGGCACCCGATCTGTATCGGCATTGCCTTGTATATTATGAACACTTTAAATCTGTGGGCATCGGAGCAATCAAATCTTTTTTATTATGGGATAGCATTATCTCTGATCGTTTCGATTTCCCTGCTATCTTATTTTTATTTTGAAAAGCTTTTTCTCAAATTAAAAAGAAAATATACTATTATATCTTCAGGAAATGTTGCCCGGTTTCACAATATAAGAATAGATCAATAGGAGTTAGAACAGGTAATGCTATGACGGGTTTAGAAGTTGTTGTCTTTGGGTTGATCTCGTAAGAGATCAAGGAAAGAGCCTGCCTAAGTATAAATGGTATTCTTTCAAATACTAGTGCCACAAAAAGGTAACATACTATTATTTAAAATCACCCTTCACTTACCATGTAACAGGAGTGAAGGAACTAGATGAAACCATTGATGCGTGTGGGCGAATACTCCGCTAGCGTGCAGAAAAACATTACGGTTCTGATTATTCCATGAATGTTTTCGGGCTGGAAAGAACATCTAGAGCAGTCAAAGAATTTCAAAAAAGACGAGCAGGACAAGAGCCGGATAAACTACCCTTTATAAATTCCCTATATATTTTTCACTACTTCTGCCAGTAAAACATCGGGTATAAATGCTTATGCTGCCTCCGCTCAAGGTTTTTTCAATAAACCTACCAGTTTCAGTGAAATAGAAGCAGCAATTAAGCTCATTATTGATTATTGGAAAAAGTGCTATACCCCCAGCGATTTTGTTATTTCAACACCTGTGCAGAATATTGAAAAGGATGTTTAATAGTCGATTGTGATACCAGGATTTGATACCTTAATGTTGCTTTAAAATTTATAATTTGCGTAAACTCAATCCCGTATTGAGTTTCCAGCATTATCTCGAACCGGTAAAGGAGAAGGTCAGAAAGACTAATAATATTTTCAACTACAAAAATCATAAAGAATGAGTGCGTTCACCATATCTGTTATTCAATAATATACTTTAAGGAATCCATGTCTAACGGTCATCTCTAATTGCAGATTTCAATACTTCTTTTGATATAGGATATAGATAGGTTTTAATTGATCCTATAGCTGGCTGGGGTTAGGAATGCGTTAATACAATCAGACATATAATCATTCTCCGGGCGCCTTTTTACTATGGGAATTCTATTCTATGGTAAAGTGCATGCCTATTCTGTTTATCATTCTTCCATAGGCTGCATTTTTCGCGACTTGCTTCCGAAGAGATTTAGATCACTGCTGCCGAACCGGTAGGAAAAGGTCATGCGGAAACTGCGTATGTTGCGACGGTAAGCATCCTGGTAGAAATTCTCGGTATCATAGATTTGGCCCCACCGGTCTGTATTGAATATATTATTTGCCGAAAGCGTAATGGTGCCGGCATTTTTCTTTAAAAATTGTTTGCGAACAGCAATGTCTGAAACAAATTGCGCCTTGTTTCTTCCCTGCGCGGTAATTTCCTGCGACTGGTAATTACCCAGCAGCTGAATGCTTAGGTTTTTTAAAATGGTATGGGTAATTACCGGCTTGTAATTCAAGATCAGTTTCCCTTCCCAGTTGAATCCCTGATTACTTAAATTGACCCCACTGTACAGTGCTTTCACGCTCCTGTACTGCAGGTTGATATTAGGAATGATTTCAAAATTGCCCATGAGGTAATTCACTGTGATCTCCGCACCCATCCGATTAGTAGACTGCGCATTGACAAAGGTGTTAAAGACGGCATTCGAATCGATCCCCGCATTATTGAGTTGCTCATACTGAAGCGAGGTAAGTGTATCGCTGAAGCGAATAATGTCATGCGCGTTGTTGCGGAAATACACTACTCCCAGGAAATTGCCAGTGGGGAATTTGTAATTATAATTAAACTCTGCGGAATTGGTATACTCTGGACGGAGGTCGGGATTGCCCTGGCTGATATTGAGAGGATCACTTAGATTAATGAAAGGATTCAATTGCCAAAAACCCGGTCGGTGGATACGGCGGCTGAAATTGAGCTGGACCTCCTGCTCTCCTGAAAGCGCTCTTGTAAGATAAAGACTCGGGAATAAACCATCGAAGAAGTGACCGACATTTGTTGGAAGTTGATAACCGAAGCGCTCTGCGCTGTCCACCAGTTGTCCTTTGAAGGTGGATAGCTCCGCCCTCAACCCAAGCTGGAAATCCGTTTTTCCAAGCCTTCCAGAATAAGTGCTGTAAGCTGCATGAACCGCTTCGCTGTATTGAACATTGGTGCTTACGGGCAGTTTCTGTTCGGGTGCTGAAGCTGTATTAAAGGCGTCATAGCGATTGGTGTTATCCTGCATAAAGCTTCGGATCCCCATTTCCCACTTTGCATGTTCTGATACGGGGTTTTCAAAATCTGCCTGTAGAGTCCACTGCTTGTTGCTATTGGTGCCACTGTTGCGTACTCTTGAGGGATCCAATGGCTGGCCATCAGATTGCGAAAAATCATTGGTAATCAGTGCGGCGCTTGTCCCGGTTCCTGTATTGTAGGTAATGTCCGCTGTCAATTTTCGACCCGCTCTAGCAAAGCTATGTGTGAAATTCAGCTGCGTGCTGGTCCTGTCGAACTGGGAACGACCATCAGAATTGCGAAATCCCGATTTTGAAAGTTCCTGATTTGCATTGAAATATTGCTGATACTGAGTTTCCAGGTTGTCGGAATGCCCATCGCTTAGTCCTTCTGAAAGCGAAAGAGTATTACGGTTGTCCATAAAGTAATCCGCTCCTAATCGCAATCGTTTAAAACGACGGGTCCTCAAGAGATCAGAAGATTGGGTAAAATAATCAGTAATGCTACCCTGGGACTTATTTTGCCTATAAGTGACACCATCCGCTGTTCCCGCTCGGCTATTTAAACTCCCGGTGCCAAATAAATTGAATTTATTCTTCCGGAGATTTAGGCTCAGGCTGCCTGTAGCAATTTTGGGAGCACCGAATCCAAAAGAAGCGATACCATTAAGTCCGTTTCGGCGATTTTGTTTAAGTACCACGTTGATGATTCCCCCGGAGGTCGCCGCATCAAATTTGGCGGAAGGATTTGTCACCAGTTCGATCCTTTCTATGTCATCGGCCGGGATCTGCTCAAGGGTCAGGATGGTAGGCCTACCGTCCACGAATATTTGCGGACTGGAATTGCGCATCGTCACATTTCCGTCCACGTCTACCTGAACGGAGGGAATGCTGCGCATCACATCCAGGCCGGTTCCCCCGGTAGAGGTAAGGCTTTTATCCACATTGAATATTTTGCGGTCGATTCCCATCTGGAGGGTTGGCGTTTTGGCAACCACCGTAACTACTCCAAGCATGTCCGCAGCGGCAACCATTTGTATATTACCGAGATCTGCCCGCATTGCAGAATCCTGAATAACCGGAAGCAGAAACGTCTTGGTAACCTCCTCGTGGCCCAAAGCCGACACGACCAGTAAAGCCGAATCCAACAATAGCACTCCATTGAAATGAAAGTCGCCTCTGGCTGATGTCAGGGTTCCCGCGATCAGACTGTCCCTGACTGCTGCCGGAGATGACCCGGCGCGGGAAATAAATAATTGTACTGAGGCTGCCAGCAGACCCTTGTGTGTTTTAGTATCAATTACACGTCCAAAAATTCCGGATTGAAGCGCAACAGGGTGTTCTTCTTCTGCAATGGCCACAGAATCGGGCTCCTGGCTGAAAGCGTTTAAAAAACTACAGGCAAACAATAAGACCAACCACAACCTTCGTATTTTCATCATAAACAATAAGCCTTTACAACTGACTTTCCCCGGATATGACGTTAAAGCCAGTCAATAACCTTTACACCCGCTCCCAACTTGAATAATTTACAATCGTTCGTTGCACAGGTTCCACTGTAATTCTTGACCTCTATTCCATGTTAAATAAAGTTTTTAAAGAACTTTACTTAAAAATATATTTTTCAAAATATTTTTCCTCACTCGATACTATTAACGAGTTGTATGCCAAAGGCGATAAGGATCAATATCACCTGAGTATAGAAGTTTTTTATGCAGACCTCCTGAGATTTCCGCAGGTATACCATAATGCTTTTACGACTGTTCAATCAAATGCTGAAATAATCGATTCATTCTCCGGCAAAGAAGCCTCTCCAATAAATTACCTCTACTACAGCCAAGTACCATTGTTATTGAAAACCGGGCATTTGATCGCTGCTAAAACACAGAAGAGTTAAACAATATATCAGGTAATATCAGGTTATTTTTAGACCAGTTATTAGTGCCTCTATTCAATCTGGTGGATAAATGCCTGTTCAAAAAGCTTGGTCTGTCAGTGATCAGTGTCGGCAAAAAATAATTCCATCTTTATTTTCTAATATAACTTAACTCATATGATACGTATAAATAAAATATAAAGTAGGCAGACATTCCTTGCTAGTCAAAAGGCGTTAATAAACGAAAAAATCTTATGTATCCATAGACTTCTGAATGCTACTTAAAAGAAATTCGCAACAAATCCAAACAATTTAAAATAGTTTCACAAGGTTCCAATTATATAAATATTTAAAATGCTGTAAAGTAATTCATTTACTGATTAAAGCTTATGCTTCAGTATTAACCTCTTATACAACCGTAACAACTGATGTTGTGAATAACCCAGATAATAACATACCCAGATACGACAAAAAATACCTTGCATTCTGTACACGCCATTGTCTATATACTTTCTTGCAGATGTGGTTACAACATCATTCATTACTTTAAATTTTCCATGCTTCTTGATTCGGTGAATGATTTCCTGGTCTTCCATCATATAAAAACCTTCACGA
>JBDTMM010000118.1:0-7045 GCA_039934275.1 Flavitalea sp.
GAGTAGAGTAAACCCCACAGGCGGGGGCTAATGCCGTATCAAAGCTAACAGGAAGGGCTATCCCAAATTTGTCCTGGATCTCTTTTTCGCTATAGCGGGTGTTATTCATCACCACGATGGCAAAACTTGCTTCACCATTGTATTGGTTAAAAAGGGTTTTAAAATGGGTGATATTAAACCTTGAACACGGACAATCGGGATTGAAAAAATGAAGGAACACCGGGTGGTTTGCTTTAACCCCAAGGTTTTGCGGCAGGGAAACGGATGCGCCGGTTTTCACTTTCTTATAATACGAAGGTATGGGGGTAGGAAGGGAATAGCGGTATTCATTGTACCAGAACAACGTGCCTATTGCGGTAAATAGAAGGCCAAGCCAAACGACCAGCATTATTTTCTTCAAAAGAATGGATTTGATATAGAACGGCAAAAACTCAATTAAATTGGCAATGTTGGAGAAAGTTGTTTCCATTGCTATATGGTATCGAATGGGGGTAGTATTGCTGAGCCAACCGCACGCTCTTACGTACTATTCCTGCGCATTTAAAGAACTGTTCTTTGTAAACGTCCACTTCACCCGCGCCCTTATCTATTCGTCAAGTCTGTTATTAAATGTTGTTCGGGTAATAACCCGGGCATACTCATCATGGCCTATAGCTTCGCTCTGTCTTCGGCCTATCTTCATACATACCGCGCATTTTCGTATCATTTTTAACCATTTCGGCCATACAACAATGATGCATCGTTAAAATGTGGATAAATATGGTGTTCGAAGCCCTATTGTGTATTTCATTTATTAGTAAGAAATTGCTAAATGGTCCTTCACAGAAATATCGTTTTTACCGGCACGGTTGATAATATGACCGCTTATTTCTCCAAAAGCGGACAGTGCATTATCCGTGCAAAATCTTCTATTACGGGCGCCCGTATAGCGAAGGACCCTGCATTTGAGGGTTTCCGCCAAAGTGCTGTTCGAATGAAGGATGCTTCGCCCATTGCATCGGAGTTATATAAACAGGTTCCGAAAAACAAGAAGGATTTTAAACTTTATCGTACACTTACCGGTGAAGCGCTTAAAATGCTCAAGCAAAAGGTCAGTAAAAAGGCAATCATCGAAAACCTCCAAAAATTTTATATCAACCCGCTATTGAATAAAAGAACCCGTATAAGCAAACGCAAAAGAATACGGCAGCATTCTGAATGTGTAGTAAAAATGTGGAATAGGGCAGAAGGCAAAGTGGATCATTATAAAAGCAGTATTTCTTATAAAGAATTCAGGAAAGTTATTCCTGCGCAATCGCACAATAAACCGTCCGTAATACCTTCATCACCTAAAAGAATTTATATGGGCCGGAATAAATTATATCGAAAATTTAAAGTCTGGCTGGTTCCAACAGGCGATGATGATCCCGGATTATATTCGGGATTATATCGCCATAGGATCGAATCGGCAATTAAGAAGAGTAAACGAAAGGCGATAGAGCTATAAGTACGTGGAATAAGAGCAGGTAGAGGCCCTCAACAAAAATCCTATGGCCATCACAAACCCCTTGCATGCGGGCAATCCTTTTTTTACACTCAGCCATTCTGTAACCTGTTCCTGTGATTGATCACCGCATTAATTTCTCCATACGAATAATGATCACCAAGCCTCGACCGTATCATACCCGTTCCAATAATACCAGGATCATTGAGTAATTTCAGGATGTGCTCCATTTTTTCAGAAGGAACAAGCTCATCAATCTTTACCTCACCGGTAGTGATGAATTTGACAAGATGCGATTCGATGGTAGTCGCAGCAAGTGACCTTAATTTCGCTATCGTTGCAATGTCATTACCTGCTTTAAACAATTGCAGACTGATTTTAAAAGTTTCTCCTTTTGCTGGTTTCTTCGCTACCGGATCCACTATTTGTTTTTCCTCTTCACCCAGTTTCAACAGCTTTTTATGTTCCTCTACTTTTTCAAGTACCTCCACCGCAGCCTCGCCTTTTACAAGGCCTGAGGTAATCATCACGGCCTGCTCCAGTTCGTTCTTTTTGCGCTGAGGAATAGTGGCAAGGTCATTTAGTGCTTTCACATATTTCTTCATTTTCGCTTTTACGGCAACTTCTTTTATGTGTGTCCTTAAAGAAGTAAGGGTATTGTCAAGGCTTTTTGAAAAGTAACCGTTAGCCGCAGAAATCCTGGTGTGCAATAAATGATAATCGTCTGTAAATGCTGTTGGCAATAATTGTTCTAATTGTTTGGTGAATTTTTCAGCTAGTTCCTGCTGAATTAAAACTTCATTCAGTAGTTTTTTAGCCCAGTCCATACTTTCCGATTTGCCGGGGATCTGGCGGCGTTCATATTCTTCATAATGTTCCTGCACCTGGTTTGCAAATCCCTTCCACTCAAAACTTTGTAACAAACGTTTGCTGATAAACACTTTTTGATCGGCATGAAGTTCCTGCTGCAATGTTTCCTGTGATTTTTCGAGCCTCGTAAATTCCAGTACTCGCTCATTGGTCTGAATACTGTCTTTGTGAATCCTCGAGTGCAAAATCAAACCTTCAAGCGATACCAGCCGGCTAAGTGCAACATACACCTGTCCCGGTGCAAAAGATTCTCCGGCATCAATGATTGCTTTTTGAAAAGTGAGCCCCTGGCTTTTGTGAATGGTGATTGCCCATGCGAGACGAATAGGGTACTGGGTGTATGTTCCTATTTCTTCTTCCTCAATTTTATTATGCTCCCTGCTATAGTTGTATTTAATGTTTTTCCAGACTTCCTTCTCAATTTCCATTTCCCCTTCTTCACCCGGAAACTTTACATGGATGGTATTGGTATTTACTTTTGAAATAATAGCCAATTTTCCATTGTAATATCTTCTCGATTCACCCTTATCATTTTTTATAAACATTACCTGCGCACCTTCTTTTAACTGCAATGTCATATCGATAGGCAATACCTTTTCATTAAAATCGCCGGTAATATTTCCCCTGAATTCATAGAGAATTTCCTGCAACTGTCTTAATTTATTCTGGTTGATGGAGTCAGCTTTCCAGTTGTGTGTGGTAAGAATAATGCATTTTTCATCATTGCCATTTACCTGTGGTGATTGAAAATGTTGGTGCAGGCGTAAAAGGTCCTTATCCGTTGTTTGGTTATTACGGATATTATTGAGGATAGTGATAAATTCCTCGTCGTGCTGGCGGTAGATCTTTTTTAATTCGAGATAGAGGGGAGGGGATTGTTCTACTATTTTCGAATCAAAGAAAAATGGACTCTTATAATATTCTTTAAGAATGTTCCACTCCTCATTATTTACAACAGGCGGCAATTGAAAGAGATCACCGATGTATAAAACTTGTACTCCGCCAAATGGCGCATTCGGTTGTCTTCGCACATTGCGTAGGATTAAGTCCACCATGTCCAGCAAATCCGCCCGCATCATGCTCACTTCATCAATGATCAGCAGTTCCAGCTCGCGCATCAGGTCACGCTTGGGGGTACTGAGAAATACCTTTTTAAAAAGGGTACGGGGAGTATTGAAATTCGCAGAACCCGCAGGTTCGCCAAAGTAGTTTTCACTTGGAATAAACGGGCCGAATGGCAGTTGGAAAAAGGAATGCAGCGTAACTCCTCCCGCATTGATCGCTGCAACTCCGGTAGGCGCTACCACCACCATTTTTTTGTGGGTATTCTGTTGTATGAATCTCAGGAAGGTGGTTTTACCGGTACCTGCCTTTCCCGTGAGAAAGATGTGCCGGTTCGTCTGGTTAACGAACCTGTCTGCGAGTTCGAAATAATAGTTCGATTTATCGGTAGTTGACATGAAGGCACAAAATTAAAGACCCTTTTTTCAATCAAAACATTATTTCAAATTCTCCTGGTAAGAAAAAAAGCACCCAAAAAGGTGGGATGCACTTTTGTAATATCATACTTCGGGCGTTGAAAAACGGTGCATATCTATGGTATTTCCGCTTACATTTGCCGCCCGTTAAAGGGTAGATTTATACTGGAAATCCTTCAATAAATTGACACCTTTGCCGTTAATGGACCAAGAGAACTGACATTACAACAAGTTTTTTCATAATATATCATTGGAATGCCAACGGAAATATTCGAATTTAACCACCTCAAAAAAAATCTCAAAAAGGATGTTTCGGCCTTCAAAACGGTTAAAGTTGCCCTGCTTTCAGATGCTGCTTCTCAACTGATCACCCAGGCCATTAAGGGTTACGGGATTGAATACGGAGTTAAGTATGACATTTTCGAGGCCGACTACAACCAGATCGACCGGCAGGTTTTTGACGCCGGTTCAGAGTTATACGAATTTGCACCCGATTACGTGATCATCCTCAGAAGCACCGAACACCTTACCAAATATTTTTACAAACTCGATAAGTCTAAAAAAGAAAACTTCTTCACAAGCCAGATTCAGTACATCGATTCACTCTGCCAAACCATCAACAGCAAACTGAAATGCAAGATCATTATTCACAACTACATCGAAATTAACGATAGTGTGTTTGGGAACTTTGCATCCAAGGTGAGGTCGTCGTTGTTATACCAGGTAAGAAAATTGAATAGTGGTCTGATGGACTTTATCCAGGAACGCAAAAATGTATTCCTGCTCGACCTGAGTTCGCTGGTTACAAAACTGGGATACAACCAATCGTTCGATACAAAATCCTATTTCAGTGCCGACATGGTTTTCAGCATTGAATTTCTGCCATATCTATCCAAGAACATTCATAACATCATCCAGGCGGTATCGGGTGTGTTTGCAAAATGTATCATTCTCGACCTAGACAATACCACCTGGGGCGGAATCATCGGCGACGACGGAATGGATGGCATTCAGATCGGCGACCTGGGCAATGGTAAGATTTTTTCAGAATTCCAGCTTTGGGTAAAACAACTAAAGAACAGGGGAATAATCGTTGCTGTTTGCAGCAAAAACACCGAGGAAATTGCAAAGGAACCTTTTATCAGTCATCCGGACATGGTGCTCCGTTTGGAGGACATCGCCATATTTGTGGCCAACTGGGAAAATAAGGCCGACAATATCAGGTACATTCAGAAAATATTAAATATCGGTATGGATTCGATTGTGTTCGTAGACGACAATCCATTCGAGCGAGAACTGGTGAAAAAAGAAATTCCGGAGATTATCGTTCCAACATTACCAGATGATCCTGCAGAATATTTATGCTACCTGAAAGAATTGAATCTTTTTGAAACGGTTTCCTTCACCGAAGGGGATGAACAAAGAACACTCCAATACCAGGAAGAAGCGAAGAGAAATTCATTGCTGCAAAGTTTTGCAAATGAAGAAGACTTTTTAGCAAACCTTGAAATGGTTTCAGAAGTAAAATCATTCGATGGATTTACCATTCCAAGAGTCTCTCAGCTGTCGCAACGTTCCAATCAATTTAATGTAAGAACCGTAAGATATACGGAAGAAGAATTAAAACAGATCAGCAACGACAAAGACTACATCACTTTTTCATTTACACTCGTGGATAAATTTGGCGACAATGGGCTGATCGCATTTGTGGTACTGAAAAAAACAGACGATCAAACCATTTCTATCGAAAACTGGGCCATGAGCTGCAGGGTGCTGAAAAGAGGAATGGAGTTATTTACGCTCACCAACATAGTTGAAGCCGCTTCCAAACAAGGATATTCAAAAATTATTGGAGAATATATTCCTACAAAAAAGAACATGATGGTGAAAGATCACTATCCATCCTTAGGATTTATGGAAGCAGGCGATAACCGTTACGAACTCGATATAAAAAATTACAAACAAGCCAGGCAAACTTTCATTACAAAAAAATAATATGATATATGGATAAGGCAGGGATATTAAAAACAATAAACGGCATATTTACAGACGTTCTCGATAACGACGATATTGTTTTAACCGACAAAACCACTGCCGCAGATGTGCAGGATTGGGATTCGCTGAACCACATTCAACTGATCGTTGCGATAGAAAAAAAGTTTAAAATAAAATTCAGCACCACGGATATTCACCAGTTTAAAAACGTCGGTGATCTTGTAGACGCGGTTGAAAAAAAATTATCTTAGAAAAAGTTTTTGCAAATGCTTTTCAATTCGATCGAATTCATCATCTTTTTCATTCTCGTAACATCACTGTTCTTTTTTCTTTCGCACAAGTACAGGTGGGGATTGCTGCTTATTGCATCCTGCGTATTCTATATGTTTTTCAAATGGGAATATATCCTGATATTGTTTTTCACAATAGTGGTGGATTATTACGCAGGAATATTGATTGAATCCGCAAAAACGCCAAATCGCCGCAAGCGATTCCTGGTCATGAGTATCTTTGCAAACGTGGGCGTACTGGCCGTTTTTAAATACTATAATTTTATAAATGATAATATTACCGGGCTTGCTTCAATGTTCGGCGCAACAAATCACATCCCCTATTTAAAAATGCTGTTGCCGATCGGGCTTTCATTCCACACGTTCCAGGCAATGAGTTATACCATTGAAGTGTACCGTGGAAATTTTAAAGCAGAAAAACATTTTGGCATTTATGCCCTGTATGTAATGTTCTATCCACAGCTGGTGGCAGGGCCTATAGAACGGCCTCAGAACATGCTTCACCAGTTCCATGAGAAAAAATATTTCAACAAGGCAAACTTTATATCGGGGTTAAAGTTGATGCTGTATGGTTTTTTCAAAAAAATTGTTATCGCCGATAGACTCGCAATATATGTAGACACCGTTTATAGTGATCCTTCACACCATTTTGGATTCCAGATTATCACCGCAAGTATATTCTTTGCTTTCCAGATTTACTGCGATTTTTCGGGTTATACCGACATCGCGATAGGCTCTGCAAGAGTTATGGGATTTGAACTGATGCGCAATTTTAATTACCCTTTTCATAGTAAATCGATCACAGAATCCTGGCGAAGGTGGCACATTTCATTGTCAACCTGGTTCAACGATTACCTGTTTACGCCGGTATTGGTAAACAGAAGAAATTGGGGAAAGTTCGCGGTGGTGTTTGGTTTATTCGTTACCTT
>JBDTMM010000119.1:0-7028 GCA_039934275.1 Flavitalea sp.
CAAGACGATCCTCGTAATATCTTTCTGAAGAATCCTTGTATGCTTCTGCAGACTTTGCGTCTCCGCTGGTGCTAATCGCAGCGGCTGGGAAAGCACGCCTGGTCTGCTGCATAGCTTTTTCCTTAATAGATTTTTCATGTTTGTTTACAAACCATGTAAAAGAAAGTTGATACAAGGATATCAGGATAAGTAACGCAGCAAAAATGCTAACCAGAGCTCTCATTGAGAAATGTTTATTTTTTAGAGTCCGCAAAGATAAGGTATTCGGGGAGTTAGCCTTACATTTGCATCTCAAAAAAACAAGCTACCAAATGCAATTATCTTCCCGTTTGGACAGATTCAGTGAACCGGAAACATTAAAGATGGCCAAACTTGGCCGGGAACTCAGAAATCAGGGCATCGACATTATTGATTTGAGCCTCGGAGAACCTGACTTTGATACACCGAAACACATCAAAGAAGCCGCAAAGAAGGCAGTGGACGAAAACTGGAGCCACTATCCACCCGTTGCCGGTTACCCCGAACTTCGTGAAGCCATCTGTCAAAAATTCAAGCGCGATAATAATCTCGATTATAAACCTGAAAACATAATCGTTTCTACCGGTGCAAAGCAAAGTCTTGCCAATGCAGTTTTTGCTGTGGTGGATGATGGGGATGAAGTGATTATTCCCACACCTTACTGGGTTACCTATTCAGAAATAGTAAAACTCGGGGAAGGAGAAGTGAAACTCGTTAGAACAAAAATCGAAAACGATTATAAATTAACGCCCGCAGAGCTCGAAGCGGCCATTACTCCGAAATCAAAATTATTCATCTTCTCGTCGCCATCAAATCCTACAGGCGGTGTTTACAGTCTGGAAGAATTAAAAGGGTTGGCAGAGGTATTTAAGAAACATCCGCAGATATTTATTATCTCCGATGAAATATATGAGTATATTAATTATGTTGGTAAACACGAAAGCATTGCCCAGTTCCCTGAACTGAAAGACCGCATCATTATTATAAATGGTCTAAGTAAAGGTTTTGCGATGACAGGATACCGACTTGGTTATCTTGCCGCCCATCCTACTATTATTAAGGCCTGCGAAAAATTACAGGGACAATTCACAAGTGGGGCATGCGCAGTTACTCAGCGCGCAGCAATCACTGCATTAACTGCACCACTCGATACTACGTGGGAGATGCTTACGGAATTTAAATCGAGAAAAAAACGCGTACTCGAATTACTTGGTGAAATTCCGGGCCTTAAATTATCTATTCCTGACGGTGCATTTTATGTGTTCCCGGAAGTGTCTTCTTATTTTGGTAAGAAGGATGGAGAGGAAACCATTGCAAATGCAGATGACCTTTGCATGTACCTATTAAATAAGGCGCACGTGTCAACGGTTACCGGACGCGCGTTTGGTGAGCCATCCTGTATAAGGATCTCTTTTGCAAACAGCATGGAAAATATCGAAGGAGGTTTCAGGAGAATTATTGATGCGCTGAAGAAACTTAAATAACCCCACGTTTTACTACTTAGTAAACTTCTCATGAAGTTTCAGCACCTGGGCAATCAAAGGTTTTATTCCATCGTTCACTATAACGAAGTCGCATAACCGCATTTTAATGGTTTCATTAATTTGCCTGTCCATGCGTTCCATTACCTGCTCCCGCGTGAGTTTGTCGCGCTGCATTGCTCTTTCAATTCTCAGCTCTACAGGCGATGAAACACCAATTACATAATCAAGCTGATCCTGCGCGCCGCTTTCAAAAATGAGCGCTGCTTCGCGAATAGCGTACAAACCGGTTTGCTTTTTCATCCACATATTCGAATTGCGGATGGTAGCCGGATGTACGAGTGCATTAAGCACAGCCAGCTTTTTTTTATTCTTAAAAACAATGGAGGCGAGATATTCCCTGTTTAGTTTGCCTTCGATATACGATTGTGCTCCGAATTCATGAATGATCTGCTGCTTTAGCACTTCATCTTCATTCATAATCCGTTTAGCAGCATCATCTGCATAATAAACAGGCACCCCCAGTACCTCGAAAATCCGGGCGGCTGTAGTTTTACCGGAGCCTATGCCACCGGTGATGCCTATTCTGAGTGTCATGATTATTTTGTTACTGCAATTGGCTTATTAAGCTGTGTGGTCCATTCCATTGAAATGGCGCTCTTTTCAATTTTCAGGTAACTTCCAGGGCTGGTTTCGATCATGATTGTTCCGTCTTCATTCACTTTATTTACAGTACCGTGAATTCCTGCTATCGTTACGATCTTGTCGCCCTTTTGCATATTTTCCTGAAATTGCTTTGCTACTTTTGCTTTACGCGCCTGAGGGCGAATCATAAATAACCAGAAAACGAGGATCATTCCACCAAGGAGTATCATAGATGCGTACGGAGATGAAGTGCCTGCCTGTAATAAAATTGCTGATAGTGTCATTGTTATTTTATTGATAGTTGTTTATTATAATTAATATCTATTTCTTATTGCTCTTCTGTATCGGGTACACCGGGTTTTTTAATTACATTAACATCAAAAGAAATGTTTTGAGTTGATCCTGGCGTATTAGTTTTTACATTGATCTCCTTATGCTGTGTTCCTTCGCGGTCGTGACTATCGAATACCCCCGTTATTTCTCCTTCTGCACCCGGTGCGATGGGTTCTTTGGGGAAATCTGCCACGGTGCAACCACAACCCGGATGAACCGATTCAATCACTAACGGTTTTGTACCGGTATTTTTAAACCGGAAAGCTACTGCAAGTTTCTGACCCATTATTACTGTACCGTAATCCCTTGCCGAATCGATCCATTGTATCGTGGTGATGTCTTTTCCGCCATTACCTGCGCCTTCCGCTTTTTTATCACTCACAGCGCCGCAGGCCGCAATAAATATAAAGCTACATATTATTATAAGTGGCCTGGTGCTCATTAATTTTTTTTGCAAATCTAACCAATGCTTACGAATCAGGATGATTTGAAAGATACTTTGTGCATTTTGTCGTCCCTGACAAGGTCCTTATGAATATTGTCGAGTATGCCATTTATAAACTGACCGCTTTGCGCCGTACTGTATTCTTTTGCCAGGTCGATGTATTCGTTGATGGTTACTTTTGGGGGAATAGTTTCAAAAAAGAGAAACTCACAAACGCCCAGTCGCATCATTAGCATGTCGAGGATAGCAATACGGTCGGGATCCCAGTTTTTTAATTTTGGTTTTATATAATCCAGTGTCAGTTCCTTCTTTTCTATTGCGGTTTGAAGAAGCCCTTTTCCAAACGTCCATTTGTCATCGCCGATAAGGTCCTGGAAGTTAAAATTATTGGGTTTGGAAAGAAAACTCATCAGCAATGCATTCGACACTTCTCCATCATCGTCCCAGTTGGGAAATTTCTCTTCCAGGAAGCTGGTGAATGTATCGTTAGGAAGCATCAGGTCGGTAAGAATAAATTCGAGAATGTCTTTTTCCTCTTTTTTATCCCTCGATTGTTTATTAATATAGTCGTGGTACTTATCGGTAGCCGCGAGATCCTGGTAAATTTTTTTAATCAGTTCAGGATTTCTGTTGAGTTCGGGTTTATCTTCCTGCATTGCCTTTTGAAAGGAAGGGTGTTCGATGATTTTCCATAGCAGGTCGTTGCCACAAATTTTTGTATTTACTTCCAGGTCGTTTTTGCTCGGAAGATGTTTGGACGCGCGATTTCGGGAATCGGTTTCGGCGTAGCGGGCTACTTCGGTAAGGAACCAGGTGAGGTAAACGAGCAATTGCCTGCTTTGATCAAAGTGTCTTTGGAGCTGACGCACCGCAATTCCGTTTATAGCATCGCCGGCAGAATTGATGGTGTCCTGGGTTTCCAGGGAGTACAGAGTCTGCATCACTTTCACCCGGATTATTCTTCTGCTGATCATTATATAAGAGCTTTTTTACCGCCGCAAAGCTAAGGGATGGTAGTGATATTTCACACAAAAGTGGAGAGGTTTCAAGCAAAGGAGCAAAGAGGATGCAATGACGCAAATGAATGAGATGTTGCAGCTTTGCGCCCTTGCGGGAAATCATTTCGTTACCAACCCCTGCCAAAAAATACCTGCGCCTGTCATTCAGAGTTGAAAATCTGAAAAATTGGCTTTATCAGTAAAATGGTACGGAATTCGTTTACATTTACCGCCTGCCTTCGGCAGTATTTTCAAATTGTACAATTCAACATTTAAATTAAAAATTGCTAAATTATGGCTAACAAGTTAAACGTTACCCCATTGCATGACAGGGTAATAGTGAAACCGGCTAAAGCAGAGGAGAAAACTGCCGGTGGTATTATTATTCCCGATACTGCAAAAGAAAAACCACAGCGCGGAACAGTTATAGCAGCCGGCCCTGGTAAAAAAGACGAACCTATAACGGTTAAAATCGGCGACACTGTTTTATATGGTAAATATTCAGGTACTGAAATCCAGATCGAAGGCGATGATCTTCTGATCATGAGAGAAAGCGATATTCTCGCTATTGTGTAAATAATGTAAAAGGTAAAAGTAAAAAGGTAAAATAAGCCTGTCTTTTATCAATGACCATTATTTGCGAATTCATTTACATTTTCAATTTTACGTTTTAAATTTTTACTAATATGGCAAAACAACTTTTCTTCGATATCGAAGCCCGCAATAAAATGAAAAGGGGCGTTGATATCCTGGCAAATGCAGTGAAGGTTACCCTCGGTCCAAAAGGACGTAACGTGGTTCTTGAGAAAAAATTCGGAGCTCCTTCTGTTACTAAAGATGGCGTTACCGTAGCTAAAGAAATCGAACTCGAAGATCCAATCGAGAATATGGGCGCTCAAATGGTTAAAGAAGTGGCCAGCAAAACTGCCGATATAGCAGGCGATGGCACTACTACAGCTACCGTTCTTGCACAGTCTATAATCAGCGAAGGTTTAAAGAACGTTGCTGCCGGAGCTAATCCAATGGACCTGAAAAGAGGCATTGACAAAGCAGTAGCTAAAGTGGTAGAAAATCTGAAGAAGCAGTCGCAGAATGTCGGTATCGACAGCGACAAGATCGAACAGGTGGCTACCATTTCTGCCAATAACGATAACATCATCGGAAAACTGATCGCCCAGGCTTTTGAAAAAGTAGGTAAAGAAGGCGTTATCACCGTAGAAGAAGCTAAAGGAACCGATACTACCGTTGAAGTAGTGGAAGGTATGCAATTCGACCGCGGTTATTCTTCCGCTTATTTCGTTACCAACAGCGAAAAAATGGAAGTTGAACTTCAGAATCCTCATATCCTGATCTACGATAAGAAGATCAGCGCTATGAAGGATATTCTCCATATACTCGAAAAAGTTGCCCAGGGCGGACGTCCTTTGCTGATCATCTCAGAGGATCTGGAAGGTGAAGCGCTGGCTACCCTCGTGGTAAATAAATTACGCGGAACCCTGAAAGTGGCTGCAGTTAAAGCCCCGGGATTTGGCGACAGAAGAAAAGAAATGCTTCAGGATATCGCTATCCTTACAAAAGGTATAGTGATCAGTGAAGATCAGGGTTACAAACTGGAAAATGCCGACCTCAGCTACCTGGGTTCTGCAGCTTCAGTTACCATCGATAAAGACAATACCACCATCATTGGCGGTAAAGGCGAAAAAGATGATATCCAGTCTCGCGTTAACCAGATCAAGGCGCAGATAGAAACCACCACTTCCGACTACGACAAGGAAAAATTACAGGAACGCCTGGCTAAACTTAGCGGCGGCGTTGCAGTTCTTTATGTTGGAGCAGCTACAGAAGTTGAAATGAAAGAAAAGAAAGACCGTGTTGACGATGCATTGCATGCAACAAGAGCGGCAGTTGAAGAAGGAATCGTTCCCGGCGGCGGCGTGGCATATATCAGGGCTATTGCTGATCTCGAAAAGCTGAAAGGCATAAACGAAGATGAAACTACCGGCGTACAGATCGTAAAACGCGCTATCGAAGAACCCCTTCGCCAGATCGTGGTGAACAGCGGTATCGAAGGCAGCATCGTTGTACAGAAAGTTAAAGAAGGTAAAGCTGATTACGGATTCAATGCCCGCACAGAAGTGTATGAAAACCTTTTTGCAGCAGGCGTAATTGATCCTACAAAAGTAACCCGTATAGCATTGGAAAATGCAGCTTCTATCGCAGGAATGCTGTTGACTACCGAATGTGTAATAGCCGACAGGCCTAAGAAGGAAGAAGCGCACTCACATGGCGGAAATCCTGGAATGGGCGGAATGGACTATTAATCAGGAAGCGTATAAAGTTGAAAGAGCAGAAGGGTTTTCCCTTCTGCTCTTTTTATGCCCTGAACCCGGGGCCGTAGATTAGTTGTAACTTATCTGAATGAAAAAGTCTTTTTTCATCTCTTGCTTGCTCCTGATTGCCTTTACGATTAAAATATTCTCCCAGGGCCAGCAGCAGTCATCCCCTTTGGAAGATGATAATATCTATGGCAATCCTTATCTGCTCAAAGACTGGTCCAATGGCGTGATCAGGTTTACCAGCGGCAGAGTGATCAATGAATTCAAACTTAAATTTGACTGCGCAAAGAACCTGCTTATGCTGCAGTTCAAGGGGTCTGCCTTTGGCGCGGAGAGTAAAGTAAATGAATTTGTAATCTATCCTAAAGGGAAGAATAAAGATTCCATGAATTTTAAAAAGGGTTACCCGGTATCTGAAACAGGAATTGCTGAAACCTTTTACCAGGTTTTGGTTCAGGGTAAAATAACGTTGCTGAAACATTATTATAAAGCTATTGTAGAAGAAAAAAAACTTATCGTAACTACCGCCTCCCGGCGATATGAAGACAGGGAGATCTATTACCTGCTCCAGGATGGGATCATGTCGAAAGCCGGCGACGAAAACGAGATGGCTATTTCGAGGCTTCCTGATAGCTATGCCACGCTAAAGGAACTGGCGGCCAAGGAAAAAATAAAAACTGAAGAGGATCTGGCGAGGTTAATACGAACGATAAATGAGCGGTAGCGTTACAGGTCAGCGCCGTGTCATTGAAATTTATTATTTTTAAGAAAC
>JBDTMM010000120.1:0-6943 GCA_039934275.1 Flavitalea sp.
ATTAAGGAGCTGGAGTGTCAAATTGAAACGTTGCAGTGGGATAGTGAGACACACACTTCTACCCATACTTCTTTCTTCCCGATGAGGTAAAAGTTTTTATATTATTTTTTTCTATCGTCCCCTGACACTTTACGTAGGTTCGTGAATGTTGGGGGTTTTTGTGTTTGGTAAAGTGTTCGAGTAAATGTTCGTTTAGCAAAAGGTTTTTCAAAAATAAAAATGAAATTGATACGGAAGTAGCCCGCCTTCGCGGTGGACGCATTCTTTGGGTTTGCGGCGGGTGATAGAACTATATTAAAATTACTGTTACGTTAGCGAAGATGGATAGTACTGAGCATGATTAATACGGATATTATAGTAAAATGTCCCTTACTTAAGAACTTTGATCAACTTTGTGCGATATTGCTTTTGCGTATTCCCCCATAAGAACCAGAAACCACATTTTCCCTAACGTGTTAGCCACCAAAGTGGTGAATGTAAGTCATATTGGTTTTTTAGGATCGTTCGTACGGGGAACAGTATTTGCAAAACAGATAGTCAACCACCTTAAACTAAGCAGTTATTTTTAATAACCCCATTATATGAGTTTGGCGAACAGACCTCCCGGTAAGTATTTACTGACTAAACAGCTTGATAATTTTTTCATTGGTTTAAATAATGGATTTCATTTTTTAATGCGTTTTTTCGGGGAGGTGTTGAAGCCGCCTTACGAAGGCCGTGAATTAATGCGGCAGTGTTACCAGATCGGGTACAAGTCGCTTGGCCTGATTACCATGACGGGATTTATTACCGGGTTAGTATTTACAAAACAATCGAGGCCCTCACTATCGGAGTTTGGGGCTGCATCGTGGCTGCCATCCCTGGTTGCAATTGCAATGATCAGGGCACTCGCGCCATTGGTTACGTCGCTTATATGTGCGGGAAAAGTGGGGTCGAGCCTTGGGGCGGAACTGGGATCGATGAGGGTTACCGAACAAATAGATGCTATGGAAGTTTCAGCAGCTAATCCGTTTAAGTTTTTAGTGGTCAACCGGGTTCTCGCCACTACCATTACTATTCCTTTACTGATGTGTTACACGGCTTTCGTGGGGTTGATGGGATCGTATGTAGATGTTCACATATCAGAACAAACTAGTTTGATGTTATTTTTTCAGAAGGCTTTTGAAAAGATTACGTTCCTCGATTTTATTTCGTCCATGGTAAAAGCCATTGCCTATGGTTTTACCATAGGTATTGTGGGATGTTACCAGGGATATAATGCCACTCAGGGAACGGAAGGTGTTGGCCGGGCAGCAAACACCGCAGTGGTGCTTTCGATGTTTTTAATATTTATTGAAGAAATTCTTATTGTTCAAGTGATAAATGGAATAAGAACCCCTTAGCATGAATTCAATTGCACAGGAAAAGGAAAAAGTGATTTCTATCAGGGGTTTATACAAAGCTTTTGGTGACAACGAAGTTTTGCGCGGTATAGACCTCGACGTGTTCAAAGGTGAAAATGTGGTGGTACTCGGTCGTTCGGGAACCGGAAAATCGGTGCTTATCAAAATCATTGCGGGTTTGCTAAAACCAAACAAGGGTGAGGTAGCTGTTTTGGGTGAAGAAGTGGAAAAATTAAAAGTGAGCGAACTACAGAACCTTAGACAGAAAATAGGGTTTTCATTTCAGAACAGCGCATTGTATGATAGTATGACCATCAGGGAAAACCTTGAATTTCCATTGGTACGAAACTGGAAGCATTTGAAGCGGCAGGAAATAAACGAAGCGGTGGAAAAGGTGCTTGATGCGGTTGGATTGTCACAAACGATCAACCAGATGCCGGCGGAATTATCCGGCGGACAAAAAAAGCGTGTAGGCATTGCACGTACACTTATTTTGCGCCCTACCATTATGTTGTACGACGAGCCCACTGCTGGTCTTGATCCTATTACATCTATCGAAATAAATAATCTGATCAACGAAGTCAAAGAAAAATTTAATACGAGTGCTATCATTATCACGCATGACCTTACCTGCGCCAAAACAACCGGAGACAGGATATGTATGATGATCGATGGAAAGTTTTTAAAGCAAGGGACCTTCGATGAAGTTTTTTCAAGCGATGATGCAAGGATCAGGGATTTTTATAATTACAATTTTATACAAGCAATATGAGCGTTTCAGACAGTAAAAAAGGAGTTGTAGTAGGACTGTTCGTTTTTGTTGGGGTCGCGATTGTGGTGGTGGGAGTGCTTACGTTAGGCGGACAAAAAAAGTCATTTGTAAAAGCGGTGAACCTAACGGCTGTTTTTAAAGATGTGAATGGGCTTGCTGTTGGAAACAACGTTTGGTTCTCGGGGGTAAAAATCGGGACCATTAAAAATATCCAGTTCTCAGAAAATGATAATGTGATAGTGACGATGAGTGTAGAAGAAAAAGTAAAAAATCATATCCGGAAAAATGCACGGGCCAAAATCAGTTCCGATGGATTAATAGGAAATAAAATTGTGGTGCTTTTTGGCGGAACGCCAGACAACCCGCCCATCGAAGAAGGCACACAGGTGGGGGTTGAAAACATTTTTAATTCTGACGAGATGTTGAGTACCCTGCAAGCAAATAATAAAAATTTACTTTCCATCACCACCAACGTTAAGGGAATGAGCGAGAAACTCGCATCAGGAAAAGGATCAATAGGAAAATTATTAAATGATGAATCGCTTTACAACAATTTGCAGTCGTCGCTTGTTAATTTTAAACGGGCTTCTGCAAATGCAACTGAAATGACAAATGATCTTTCCGCTTATACTTCAAAACTAAAAGCAAAAGGTACACTTGCCAACGACCTTGTTTCGGACACGGTTATTTTTAGCAGGTTAAGGGCAACGGTTACCGAGATGAATGAAGTGGTGGGTAAGGCTAATGTAATCATTGCAAACCTTTCACAGGCGAGCGGTCAGTTTAATAACCCCAACACACCAGTGGGAACGTTGCTGAACGACCAGGCCGCAGCGGCAGATCTTAAAGCAACCTTGAAGAACCTGGAGAGCGGATCTGCAAGGCTCGATGAGAACATGGAGGCGCTGCAGCACAATTTTCTGTTAAGAGGGTTTTTTAGAAGGAAGGCTAGAAAAGAAAGTGCCAACAAGCCTACTGTGACTGATCAAAAATGAATCAACTATCGTATTTTCACAACTTATGACCAACATAGCTTTTTCGCGCATTGTGCGCCTTTCTGACCGTCAATGGGAATTCAATTTCAGAAAGCTTCCGGGAGATATGCCCAATTTTCATGTAGATGTCACTGATGCAAAGGGCGACAGAATTCAATTTTCGATGTACAAAGATGCTCATGGACGCTGGCACACTACCGGCCGCTCCTTACCATTATGGATCGCAAATGAAGAAGAAGTTCTCGGGGCCACTATTGAAGAAGGCATTGCTATTTGACCTTAATTTTTAGTGCTATTTTTTATGGTTTTTAGTATTTCCTGCTCTGTGGGTTCTACCAGCATGTAGCGGGTTACATCGTTTATGATCATTTCATCGAGCAGCGCAGCAACGTTTTCGTAAGAAGCCTTTGCCAAGGGCTTTATAAGTATAAATAATTCTTTCGGATCACCATATTCATTCTTACTGAGTTCCTTTTATCCTGTATTATTTTTCTTATTCCCGTATAGCTTATTGCTGAAATTGTTTCCAGAGAATCGCCATGGTAATAGTAAACCGTGTTTTTATCTCCCAGAATAATATTAACAAACAGATTTCGACTCGTACGAATTTATTTATACGGTAGCATGATGGTTACATCTTAATGATGACCTGGTGATAGTATTCAATCGGTAGTTGAAATAGTAATTCTTTTTCAATCCCGCCATCTGGTGGATGTCCTCTTTAATAAGAACGATAAGAGAAAATTACTGTAACGATAACGTGGTGAAAAATGTGCCAATAAATTGAATTATGTACAGACGCTGATCTCATTTGAAGAAATGAAGGATCCCCTTTCGCAATATTTAAGTTGTGTTACAGGAGCAACGGATTCTTTGCTTAACAATGCCAAAAATATTATATCAGCCTGTTATTAATACTTTTTTAATTTGATAACACGCGTATTCGTCCATTGATCGTGCCATGGGCGACCAAATAAAATACTAATTGCTTCAAATGGTACGATTCGCGATAAACCTCTTTTAAAAGCAGTTTGCCAGGTTATGGTAGTGCCATCCATATTCACTGCTTTTGTTCGTGTAATTAATTTTCCAAGTGATTGTCCCTTGAATATCCCTTCATTGAGTGACATAAATAACCCATAAAAAAACACGAGCGTATATCTCTCTAAAAAACCCCAGGATGCGACAATGCTTTGGATTCTATCCTCATTCCCGGTTTGGATGAAATAGGCAATCAAACCAATCACCGCTAAAAAATCATAAATTAAAGCATCTATCAGGTAATGCGCGAAACGTCGTAATGCTGTAGCGTCTTCCAATTCTATTCCTTCATTCATATCCTGAAGTATATCAGGCATTTCATTCTCCATGATCAGTCTTTTCGTTAAATATAGGATAAGCACCGCGAAACGCAAAGTTCACCAGTGAAGGTGCATTGATAATATTTTGATTAAATTGGCTGCTTAGTTTTAAAAGATGAAGCCAGTAATTATTTCAGTATTAAAGTGGGTGGCATTATTTGCGATTGCCTTTCTGCTTTTAATTTTATTTTTTCCCCAGAGCTATAAAGTACAGCCGCTGCTGAATAGGAAGGGTACAAAATACTGGGAACTTGCAACCGGTTCAAGAATTGCATATTCCTTTATTGAAGGAAAGGGGGCAAGAAAACCGTACCCACTCATTTATTTACACGGAGGACCTGGCGCAGGTATAACTAATCTTGAAATAAAAAAGTTATCGCCTCTTGCCGATGAAGGATACGATATCTATTTATATGACCAGGTAGGTTGCGGGCACTCGAACCGTTTGGAAAATATTCGCGAATACACTGCAAAGAGGCAAGAAAAAGACCTGGAACAAATTGTAAGAAATATAGGCTCGCAAAAAGTCATTCTTATCGCTCAATCCTGGGGTTCTATATTGGCGGTTATGTTTGTTGCCGATCATCCGGAACTGGTGGAAAAAATTGCAGTGACCGCACCAGGACCAATACAACCCGGTAATATTAATCTTGCAGCTATTGCCGCGCCGGACAGTTTGCATTTTCGTGATCCGTATAGGATAGATATAAAAACGACCCGTGCATTCAGGAATCTACGTTTCAGAACTACTATATACCTGGCAAATAAATTTGGAATGAAATTCGAATCTGATAAAGAGGCCGACGAATATTCAGCAGCGTTTACTTCAGAATTAAATAAAACACAGGTTTGCGACGTTTCCAATGCCGTAAGGTCTGAAGGACCAGAAGGATTCTATGTTAATTTAATGACGAAGCTTAGTCTTGGAAGTATTGCGGATCCAAGACCGAAAATTAAAAATTCACAGATTCCAATATTAATTATGAAGGCGCAATGCGACAATCAAAAATGGGGATATACCAAAGAATATCTTGACCTTTTCCCCAATCACCGTTTTGTATTAATACCAGGTTCAGGGCATAATGCATTCATCGAACAACCCGCGTTGTATTTAAAAGCGCTGAGAGATTTTCTGTACTAACTTATACATACAGGTCGAAAACCCTGTAAGGTTCTTTCGTCCTCACTGGCGCGCGATCCACTGGAAAAATAAATAGTTTACAAGTTTATTAAACCGTATCAAATTCTGTGATCTGCGAGGTAGAGGTAGCAGAAGTACACAGGTCGTCGAATTGGGTGACGACCATTTCGATAAATCGTCCATGATAAACGCCGAATACCACGTTTGTCATTTTGGTGTCCTTTGCTTTTACAATTCCAAGACGAAGTTCTCCTGGGAGCACCACGGGGTGCAGCCAGGCAAGATTTTTCCACTGGTCGGTCATGTGGGTGAAGTCGCCTTCCTTGTCGTAGGCCCAGGTTACGATCTTGTCGTTGTCGATTGCTTTGTAAATGGCGGCGAGTAATGCCTGCGGGTCGGTTGTTTTAATGAAAATAGCCATGGGCTGCAAGATAAATACAAAACCGCCTGTTTGATTATATTTAACTTTTGCTGGGCAGGTGTGATTTGACCTTCCTTGTGGGAATAATTTTTATAGCCGATGGAAATATTCATTTCATATCACCGGGCAACGATTACACTACATTTTTATAGCGATGGGAAAGTTTAGAAATCATGTCGGAGGTGATGGAGGAAAGATTGAATTGAGGGCTCCAGTTCAAATCGGATGATGCATAACGGTCATCGAGGGATTGCGGCCAAGTTTCAGCTATACCCTGCCGATAGTCGGGCTCATAGTCAATTTCAAAAGACGGAATGATTTTTTTAATTTCCGCGGCGATATCTTCGGGCGAAAAGCTTATGGCACCAATATTATAAGAAGTTCTTACGCTGATGTTATCCGCGGGTGTTTCCATTAATGTGATAATCGCATCGCTCGCATCTGGCATATACAACATGGGAAGTATTGTATCGCGCTTTAAAAAACAAGTGTAATGCCCTGTGCTCAATGCCTGGTAAAATATATCTACCGCATAATCCGTAGTGCCTCCACCCGGCAAACAACTATGACTGATCAGCCCGGGCAAACGAATGCTACGCACATCAACACCAAATTTTTTAAAATAATAATTGCACAAATCTTCTCCCGCCGCCTTGCTGATGCCATACATGGTGGATGGTTGCAGAACAGTATGCTGCGGACATCCCCTCTTCACCGCAAACTGCCCGAATACAGCAATGCTGCTTGGCCAGAAAACTTTATGAATGCTTTCATCCTGGGCTATTTCCAATACATTTAAAAGACTTTGCGTATTCAAATGCCAGGCAAGGGAGGGATTCTTCTCACCGGTAGCAGATAAGATGGCAGCAAG
>JBDTMM010000121.1:0-6897 GCA_039934275.1 Flavitalea sp.
ACCATTGTTATTGGCTCGGGCGCCGGCGGACTGTCGGCAGCGCTTTGCCTGGCCAGGGCGGGGCAGAAAGTGCTTGTTTTGGAACAGCATTACGTGCCAGGAGGGTGGTGCCATAGTTTTTATCTTAATGGACAACGATTCAGCCCAGGGGTTCACTATGTTGGAAGGATAGACAAAGGAGCAACCACAAGTGGAATGTTTGAGGCGCTGGGTATTGCCAATGATCTGGTTTTTTTTAGAATGAATGCTTCAGCATACGAACATTGCCTTATTGATGGGGAACGTTTTGATTTGCCGGCTGGGGTTGAAGACTTATATGAAAGTCTTTCCAGGCGATTCCCTCATGAACAAAAGGGGCTGAAAAAATATTTAAAATTAGTACAACAGGTGAGCAGCCAGCTGTACCTGATACCAAAAATGAATGGGCTCTGGGATAATTTAACCATTCCCTTCCGTACTGCGCAGCTGGGTAAATATGGGTTATTCAGTGTAAAAAAAGTAATTGACTGGCACATTAATGACCCCTTATTAAAACAAGTGCTGAATGTTCAATGCGGCGATTATGGCTTGCCTCCGGGCAAGGCAAGTTTTCCATTACACTGTGCCGCAATGGATCATTATATCGATGGTGGATTTTACCCTATGGGAGGAGGGGCCGCCATTGTAAAAGCGATGACTACGGCCATAAAAAAAAATGGGGGGGAAATTAGAACAGGTATGGCAGTTAAAAGTATCATTACAGAGCGTGCCGGAAAAAGAATTCGAGCAACAGGAGTGAAATTGGAGAACGGCGAAATAATAAATGCAAAGAGAGTGCTGTCAAATGCCGATCCTGGAAAAACATATCTTGGCCTTGTGGGTGAGGAAAATTTAAGTAGGAAATTGAAATCACGGTTGGCTAAAACCCGTTACTCGATTACTTCGTTGATTTTGTTTTTGACCGTTGATATGGATTTGCGCAAAAAAGGAATGGATTCCGGAAACATCTGGGTAATGCCGAAGGGTGATCTGGATGATCTGTTTAAAGAAATGTCAACCCCCGATATTTTGAAAGGGGATGAATTTTCAGCCTTTTTTGTCAGTTGCGCCACTTTAAAGGATCCGGCAAGTTTTAATGGCCGTTATAATAATCTTGAAGTGATCACCTTTATAGACTATGAACCCTTTAAAGAATTTGAAGGCGAAGGTGCTATCCGCTCGCAGAAATATTTGCAATACAAAGAACGCATATGTGAAAAACTGATCAATAGTCTTGAAAAAGTAATTCCCGGGGTTCGCGAAAAAATTGTTCAGAAGGAATTGGGAACACCCATTACCAATGAATTTTATATCGATTCAACAAATGGAAGTGCATACGGAACAGAAAAAAACCTGTGGCAAATTGGTCCCTTTGCCTTCAGCAATAAATCTGAAATTGAAAACTTGTATTTGTGCGGCGCTAGTATTCTGGCTCACGGCGTAAGTGGATCTACTAATTCTGGGATAGAAACAGCAGCGAAAATTCTTAATTGTACCGCCGATGATTTGCTTAGGGCCGATCCCAATCAGCAGGTGCGTATATATGATGCTGAAGACAGTTCACAATGGCCGGACTGGATTCATCAAAAAATAGAAGACAGAAAAAGATGTTTTAAAGAGATACCTGTTCGATAATATGGGTACATGTTAAACTTCAGGGGTAAAATAAAGTACACGCCTCGCGGGATACCGGGAGGTCGGATCTGGGGGGTTAATTAATTCTTTGCATGTAAGTAAAGCCGGAAAAGCGGGCCCGAAATTTTTTTACGGTCTGTGCCGGGGTGCAACATTAATTGTTGCGTTGGGGGAGTGTTATTTGGCCCTGACCTTTTTTAAAACTGTTTTAATTTCTTCCCGGGCATCGAATATTATCATGATTAACCAGATCCCCATGCCTAATGAAGAAATGGTTTTTTGATCTGAATATATTCCGAACCAAATCACCATGGATAAGATAAATTTTGGAACCCAAAATATCAATATTGAACTAATGGGATGATGCAGAACTTTATATAGTGAATAGATCATGTGAAACGGCAGCACACAAAAAATATATGCGAAAGAATAAAAAGCCGCTATGGATTCCAATGAATAAAATGCACCCATTACGATCCCGGAAATTAAAAATAGGGCGCTCACCCAACCTCCTATCATCAGATTCCTCTCTTTCCCTTCAAGAACCAATGCACTTCCAAGGGTAGAAACTAAAGTTTGAGTTAAAACCAATAAGCCAAAATAGGGAAGTAAGTCGCCAACCTTAAACCACTGTTTGCCCCATAAAATGTGCACTAACAAATGAGGGAAAAGAATTAATAAAATTGCTATGGGAACGGTCAGCAGGGAAATAATTCTAAGCGCAAAATAATAGTCTTTTTCGTACTTGCTTCTCAGTGCCGCATTGCCATGCAAAGAAGGATATAAAACAGTCGAAAATATACCTGTAATAAAAGAAAGAGGGAATAGCAGCATTTGGTACGCGCGGGTATAGATGCCCAAATCCGATACCCCATAAAGTTTTCCAACCAATAGGTTATCAAAATTTCTTGACCAATAATTAACAATATTGAAACCTAAAATGGATTTAATTAGGGACTTTGATAAATGATATGACTTAATTATAACAGGTATTCTAAATCTATATCGAAAATTAAATTTATTCTTTAACAGTATAAATAATAAAGCGCCTGCAATAAATTGGGGAAGAATAATTGCCCAGTATTGAAAATTAAAAACGGCCAATAAAATACTAAAAACAACTCCAACAATACCGCTGATAACACTCGCCTTACCTAAACTTGTAAAATCTAACTTCTTTTGTAATAGGGCAATTGGAACGATAGAAAAAGATCGAACAATAAAAAGAATCGCAATAGCTATGCCAGGCAAAATTAGAGTGCCATTTTTGAAAAAGAGAGAGAGTGGGTAAATCATTGCTATTGTTATTAAACACAATAACAAACCAATAGCCAGTGAAATATGAAACATTCCTCGGTAATAAGTATCTCTATAAGGATAATGGCATACGAAATGCCGGCATCAGAAAATATGGTGATAAATCCCGAGAAAACGGTAATCAGTCCAACAATCCCAAAACTTGCAGGACTTATAAAACGTGCTGTTATTACTGATGAAAGAAAAAGTACCGCCTGCTGAATAAAATTATATCCACCTGCTATGGCTACATTTTTCAAAAATTTCCTCTGGAAGCTCATTGGCGTAAAGTCATGGTTACTAAAACAGTATTATCAGGAAACAAACACCGAATTTAATTTCTCAAACATTATATTAAAGGTATATTTCTCGATTATTCTGTGTCTTGCATTTTCACCTAAAGTGTAGCGTAATGTTTTGTCTAATATAAGCCTCTCTATTGCATCTTTCAGTTTGGCATTATTTCTTTCCTGCACAAGAAGACCCGTTTCTTCATTCGAAATTATTTCCGGAATGCCTGCATGAAAAGTGGATACAACCGCTAACTTCATACTCATTGATTCCAATATGGAAACAGGAGTACCTTCCATATCACCATTGTCTGCGATCCGGCTATTCAGAACGAAAATATCAGCATCCATCATTTGATCTCTTACAACCTCCTGAGATTGGGCATATAGGAATTTAACTGAAATTCTAAACTTAGAGTTTGACACGATCTTTTTGCACAATTTCATTTCCTTGCCATAGCCAATAATGGTCAGTTGAATATTATCGTAGCTATTTCTTAATACCAGGAAAGTTCTTATCAGGTCGGGAACGCCTTTCTTGTTACATATTCGTCCTGAATGAAGAATATTTAATTGATTACGTTGCTTATTACTATTTGGATTATGAAAAAAATCCGAATGTATTCCATATGGAATTAAATGAACTTTTGATGATGATTGCTGCAAGTTTAGTGTTTTATACATGTGGGCACTTACAATAATAATTTGTTTGCAATAATTCACAAGCGATGTAACCCCGGTTCTATAAGCAGGGTGCAACAATAGCGCAGGAGAGGCATCAATTCCGTGAAAGGAAACAATTAAAGGGATATTCAGCAGTTTTGCAATCGGCAATATTAGTAAACCAGAAAATCCGAAGTGAGCATGAATTACATCCGGCTTTTCCGTTATCAACGCATTTTTAATCGCTGAGTATGCCTTGGCGTTTAATGTATATTTAGCATGTTTATAAAAATATTTCCTGCGAATTCTTTCAATAAAAGATAAAAATCGGGGGGTTACAATCTTATTTAGATTGATGGGAAACAGTTCTTCATTTTGGTATTCGGATGCTAATAATACAACTTCATGAAATTTTGATAACCCTAAAATCTGGTGATAAATAAATGTATGACTTTTGGGAAAGAAGGAATCATTAAATACGATTATTTTCATAACAAGCGTATTGTTTTGCCTGTAAGATAATAGTATTTAAACCGCTATCATTTTTTCTCATCACCAAGCCATTTCTCCGCATTCCTGTAATAAATTTTATCCATCACCTCTATTGGTAAATGCAAGCCTTTTAATTTTCCGAATTTCGGCAATGTGATATCATCGTTGGTGGCAAAAAATTTCCAATCGCGGAGCCAGCTATCGTGAATATTTTTTTGCAGCGATGCAGGATCAGATTCATTCACCTGTCTGTCGGTGCCATATAATAAACGGTCCTGGTATTTAATGAAGAAGTCGCGTGTCTTTTGATAATTCCTTAGTGTGTGGAGTTGCAGATTACTCATTCGCGATAGATCCACGCTCATATTCGGATATTTATCGAAGCGTTTGGCGAGTTCATCAAGGCTCCATTCAAGGCTTCCCAAATGTGCTCCAACAAATTTCAGGTCGGGATGTTTTTTTAGCATATTGTCTCTCGCGTTGATCTGATCGTCATAAGAAGGATATTCCGGGTGCAGGTACATGTGGTATTCAGGGTGCCCGCCATAATACCCTTTGCTGAAAATCATTTTTTCGAGGGGAAGCCAGCAATCTTTCGGTTCGCCGTTGTGTCCGATCAGTGCGATGTGATTTTTTGCGATGAAGTCAATTACCGGATCCAGCCGCGGATCATCTACCATTACAAATTTTCCGTTTTTATCGCGCAGATCCATGCCGATGTTCTTCCATATTTTAACTGCTTTCGCACCACTGTCAAATGATTTTTTCAGGCTGGCGATCGTTTCTTCTTCCCAATCTTTACTTCCCCAGTCGTTCACTGTAAACGTTGTGGCGAAGGCTAACTGTTCAGGAAATTTTTTTAACTGTAAAATGGCGATCCTTTGCTGTTCCTTCATTGGAACGCCGAATGGACGGTCGTCAACGATATCGAGGAAGCGGAAATTATCGGTCCTTGCCTGCTGGATGAAAGTGGTTTCATCGGTGTTGAGGTGAATGTGTACGTCGAATTTTTTAACCCGCGCAAAATCTTCAACGGTGTAATAGGTCTCCGCAGTGTTACTGTTTGTTTTTACTGGCACGCTGGCGGCTAATATACCGGCCAGGGTAAGCAACATCAAATTTTTCATTGTAAACTATTTATTTTTTAATAGCAATTACTGCAGTTCTTCCTGCAGCGATATAGAGCGACAATTTATTTTGAGCAACTTTCACTGGAGCATTCGCTACCAATTCATTCGCAGAAAATTTACCGGTTAGTCCAAGTGATTGCTGATCAAGCGTAATAACGCAACGCTCGTTACTAGTTCCATTATTTCTAATTGTAAAGAAAAGTTTATCGCCCTTAGCGAATCTTTCCACGCGAACAGCCTCTACATTGGTTGTTGCGTAAGTTACCGGCTGCCATCCCGCTGCTGCGATACTTTTGATAATAGGAATGTATTTTTTGAAAAACGGACGACCGTTCTCTACTTTTTTCTCATCTTTCCAGTAAGGATCACTGGATGCGTTCGTACTGAAAAAAGATGGAAAAAATCCATACGCCATCAATTTTTCAAAATAGATTTCATAGCCGGGATAGGGTGCATCTGTAAATGCTTTATCGTTTAACCCTTCGTTAAGCAAAAAAACGATGGGCTTCTGAAAGGAAATCGCGCGTTTGAAATCGAGTGCTTTCGTGTCATGATCACCTTTAGAATACCAACTCAGTTCAGCACCAAACAGGTCGAGGTTTGCGGCTGCAAAGGGGTTCCAGCCATGACCATTTCCCATTGCCAGCTTGCCTTGGGAATGCATTTCATCACCGACCTTTTTCATAAATTTAAATTCGGAAGCGAAGTTCCATATTGCGGGTCTGCCCACTTTGTTGGAAAAAGTTAACGGGAAATCAGTAAACCTGAAATGGTCGTTGCGATAGTTGAGATCGTGATGCCAGTTCCATTCCATAGAGTCGTAATATATACCGTCTACATTGAGTTTTATTGCGGGAGTTATTTCATCTTTCAATATAAATTGATATCTGTTGAAACCTAATATATCCGGATCGCAATTGGTGGTAATGCTTACAGCCCAGCCGGATGTGAACCAGGGTGTTTCCAGGCGCCGCGTTTGCCATTGACCATTCTTGTCGTCAGTAGCACTAGTATTTAGATACTCGCGGTGTTTTTCGGGTAGGTTATTGGTAGCTATCACGCTGTCGTACGGGATATTTTTATCGGTGATCGGAAACTGAATGTCCCACGGCTCCGTGTATTGAAAACTGGATACACCGGTGCCTTTATCAGACTCAATCGTCAACAATTTTTTACCATCCTTCATATCATTTGTGTAAGCACTTGTTTCATGAAAAGCGAATCCAAAATCTTCCCAATGCGCGATCGCTCTCAGTGGCGTAAACGGCAACCAGATGCCTTCATTGATCACACGCTTTTTAAAAGATTCGGGATAGATAGCATAATATTTTTCGAGTGCGGCTCGCATGCCCCAGTTTGCGTTGAAATTAAAG
>JBDTMM010000122.1:0-6888 GCA_039934275.1 Flavitalea sp.
CTCACCTGTTGCAGGGTCCGGTGACCAGTTCGTAAGCGCATTCACGCTTTACCCCGACCAGGAAGAATTTAACCATGATAATACACTTAATGAACTGGAAGAATATTTCCAGTATAAAGTGGAACTGCGCACGCAGGATCTTGGAGTGGTGGGAAAGAATTTTATTACTGATATCCGTGCGTTTACTCCACGGGGAGGGATACCCGAAAAATGGTATTTATTCAGAATACCTATCGACCAGTTTGAAAAGAAAGTTGGAAACATTCCCGATTTTAAATCGATTCGCTTCATAAGAATGTTCCTTACTGGGTTTGAAGATTCAGTAGTGCTTCGTTTTGCAAAGCTGGAACTGGTGCGTAACCAATGGAGAAGATTTAATTACGAACTTGATACTACGGGACAATACAAAGCAATTCCTGCAAATACGCCCACAACATTCAACCAGCTTGCGGTTAATATCGAAGAAAACCAATCACGTTCACCTATACCTTACAAAACTCCTCCCGGTGTAATTCGTCAGCAGCAGATCAGTAATAATAATGTCAATTTATTATTAAACGAACAGGCGCTGAGCATCCAGGCGTGCGACCTTGCCAATAAAGAAGTGCGTGGTGTATTTAAAACATTAAACCTCGATTTGCGGCAGTACGGAAAATTATTTATGTACACGCATATAGAATCCGGTGGAACAGTTGATAATATTGCAGACAACCAGATGTATGCAGTCATTCGCCTGGGTAATGACCTTATTAATAATTTTTATGAGGTAAGATTACCATTAAAAAAAACGCAATGGGGAACAACTTCAGCATCAGATATATGGCCAACACAAAATGACCTGGACCTTAATCTGCAAAAACTCGTAACGCTGAAGGTCACGAGAAATCAATCTACTGCTTCTACTCAATTCTTTAAGCAGGTAGATGTAGATGGAAGGGAATATTCGATATTAGGAAACCCGAACCTTGGGGAAGTGCGCGTGATGTTCCTTGGCGTTGAAAACAGGTCGGGCGGTAATGCGTGTACTGAAGTATGGTTCAATGAGCTTCGTTTGGGTGGTCTTGATGAAAAGGGCGGATGGGCCTCTCTTGGAAGAGTCGACGTAAAACTCGCCGACCTTGGAACTTTATATGTATCAGGAAGTATTAAGAGCAAAGGATTTGGTACGATAGACCAGAAAGTAAATGAAAGATCGAAAGAAGATCTCACCCAATTCGATATGGCCACTAATCTCGAACTTGGAAGATTGCTTCCGCCGAAAGCGGGTATGTCGATTCCCGTATATGCAGGTATTTCGCAAACGGTGAGCACACCGGAATATGATCCGTACGACCTCGATGTGACACTCAAGAATAAATTAAATGCAACTCCAAATAATGTAAGAGATTCAATAAGATCAAATGCTGTGGACGTTCATACGATCAAGACCGTGAATTTTACCAATGTCAAGAAAAACAATACCAATGGTAAAAAAGCGAAAATATGGAGCATCGAAAATGTGGACGTGAGTTATTCATATTATAAAGAAGTGGAACACAATCCGCTGATACAAAGTAATGCAATTACAAGACATCGCGCAGGGCTTGGATATAATTATGCGGCTCAGCCAAAATACATAGAACCATTAAAAAAAATAAAGAAATTAAGATCGCAATGGTTCGGTTTATTAAAGGATATCAATTTTAATCCCGTTCCAAGTTTATTGGGATTCAGGGCCGATGTAAACCGTCAATTTGGTGCGTACCGGCCAAGAAACGTGGGCGGTGCCAAGTTCGGCCTGCCGGAAACATACGATAAATACTTCACTTTCGACCGTACTTATAATTTGCGTTGGGACCTTACGCGTTCCCTGAACCTTGACTTTACTGCCCTTAATCGTGCATGGGTAGACGAAGATTCAGGAAGACTAAATGAAAATGGGAAAAGGAAAATGTGGGATAATTTCCTCAAGGGTGGGCGTACTATTTCTTATCAGCAAACCGCGAATGTTTCCTACGTGCTACCTACGGCGAAATTTCCTGCGCTCGACTGGACCTCTGTTCGTGTGAATTATGTTGCCACTTATAATTTTCTTGCAGCATCGCTGGTTGCAAAAAACCTTGGTAATACTATTTCGAATGAGCAACAGAAAAATGTTACTGCCGAATTTGATCTGACGAAATTATACGGCAAGTCAAAGTTCCTGCGCGCACTGGACGAGGCCGCACCTGCAAAAGATACCACCGGTAAAAAGAAGAAAAAGGATCCATCGGACCCACTCGTATTAAGCGGTCCGGTAAAAGCTATTGGAAGAATACTTACATCGCTGAAAAGAGTGAGCATTAATTATACGGAAAGCGCCACCGCAAGTATTTACGGTTATACTGACAGTACTCATTTGCTGGGAATGAATTTTAAATCGATGGCGCCAGGACTTGCATATGTTTTTGGAAAACAACCCGATACTTCTTTTATAAATAGCCTAGCTGCAAAAGGATTAATTACCGGCGATCCGAATTTCAACTTTCAGAACCGGCAGGATTACAATCAGAAGTTTACACTCAACGCGCAGTTTATGCCGGTACGCGATCTTACCATCGATGTAACGCTTGATAAAACATTTGGTAAGATATACAGTGAATTATATAAGGATACTACGGCAAGTGGTTTCAGTGGGCAGTTCGCGCGGCTAAATCCATTTGCGGAGGGAAGTTTTAGCGTGAGCTATATTTCTTTCCAGACCTTATTTACAAAGATCAATCCCAATGAAGTGTCGAGCACGTTCCTGAAATTTCAGGATTACAGAAATATTATATCTGCGCGTTTGGGAAATTCAAATTCACAATCAGCTCCAAATACTGATGGGTTTTATAAAGGCTATGGAAAATATTCCCAGGAAGTATTGTTGCCGGCATTTCTTGCAGCGTACACGGGCAAGGATCCTAATTCTATTTCGCTAGTAAAAAACAGCAACCCGAATATTAGGTCAAATCCATTTTCAGGTGTTCTCCCAAAACCAAACTGGAGAATTACCTATAACGGGTTGTCGCGGATACCTGGCTTTGAAAAGATATTTACCAGCTTTACGCTTACTCACGGATATACTAGCTCGCTGAGTATGAACCATTTTGAATCGGCATTACTTTTCCAGGATCAGTTCCAGAGAAGCATTCCAAGTTTTATAGATACGCTAACCGGCAACTACGTGCCTTATTTCCTAGTTCCGAACATTTCCATCAGCGAACAATTTGAACCGCTTATCGATCTGGATATGCAATTCACCAATCAATTAAGTACAAGGTTTGCATTTAAAAAATCGAGACAATTAAGTTTGAGCCTTGTGGATTTCCAGTTGAGTGAAGCACGGTCAACCGAATTTACAGTGGGAGCAGGTTTCAGGAAGAGGGGTGCGTTTTCGTTCCTGAAATTCAAGGGCAAGGCTCTGCAGAATGACGCATCTTTTCATCTTGACCTAAGTTTCCGGGATGAGTCCACCGCCAATTCAAGACTGGATCAGTTGCAGGCCTTACCCACTGCAGGACAGCGGGTAATATTAATTAATCCAACTGTGGATTATGTGATCAGCAACAGGGTGAGCGTGAAATTCTACTTTGAACAGAGAAGGGTGGAACCAAAAATATCAACAGCACCACCGATTACTACTACAAGGGCAGGCGTGCAGATCAGGCTGTCGCTAACGCAGTAGGGGGATTTTCTTTTAAGATTATTTCACTAAAGCGGGAAGACTTCAGGCAGAGTCGGAAAGGAACGCCAAGGCGCTATATTATTTCACTTGCGGCTTTGCGTGAAAAACTTGATTGAAAGTATCAGCTCGTTTTCTTCAACAGCATTACATACCCGCACATTTTCTTTTTATTCTTATTTATCTGTACGGGTTTTATCATGTGGTATTCGCTCGCCTGGGGGATATAATTAAAGCTGATGATGTTACCGTCCACATCACCCCACATATTTTTTTTATAAATCACCTGCTTTTCGCTGTAATCGTACATGCGCACTTCATACAATCTTGATGTAGGGTCGCCGATAAAAATAAACTGGTACCACACGCCTTGTGTCATTGGAAGAACGATGGGCATTTCGTATTCGCTTTCCATGGTCATGGAAGCTTCGCGCAAAACAGAATAACCCTGGGTGGCATAATACTGTTTTAGACTGTCAACAGTTTGCTGGTAGGGATTGCCATCACAGCTTTGCTGTTTAATAATATCAGATTGCGCCTTTAAACAGTAGGAATTTATTAAGAGAAGAACCGATAATAATAACTGGCTTAACAACAATTTCTTCATGGCACACTGGATTATTCCGGATAAGGGATGGGGGTTAAAAGTAATCAAAACACCCGTATAATCAAAGGCGATGCGGCTGAACGGTCTTTATCTTATTAAAACAGCGGTTCCCTTTCTAAAAACCTTTTTGCCTGTGAAATCTGTTCCGCTTACCATCCAAACGTACGCGCCATTTTGCTGCAATGTGCCGTTCTTCCTTCCATCCCATCCCTTATTAATCTGTGAAGTCTGGAACACCATTTGTCCCCAACGGTTGAAAACCCGGAAGTAATCAAGCTCGCTGATGCCCACAGCTTTTGGGCGCAGTTCATTGTTTTTGCCATTTGGTACAAAAGCATTGGGAACGAAAATGTCTGGCAGCGTTTGGAACACTTGTACGTTTAGTGTATCCACGCCGAAGCAACCTTCGGGTGTAGAGGTTTTCATGATGTAACTAGTGTTGTGTTGCAGTATTGCCACAGGATCCGGAATAGTATTTCGATTCAGACCGATTGGTGGATCCCAGTCAAACCTGTCAGCACCGGTAGCATGCATTTGCAGTGGCTGGTTTTTTACGATGGCGGTATCGTTGCCGGCAAATGCGTGTATCTCGGGCCTAACGGTTACCATTACCTCGTCGAAGCCGGGTTTGGGGCACCCGAGGGTATCGAAGCCAAGAAGGGTATAGGTGGTAGTAATAAGTGGGTGTGCAAATGGTGTAAGCGTGTTTCCATTAACGAGTGCAACATTCGGGTTCCACCGGAAACTGGATCCATTAGTGATTCCGATAAGATTTGCGGTATCGTCAAAACAAATAATCGTATCCAAACCCGCATTAACCAAAGGGTACGGAACCGTTTTCACATCAAAGCCTCCTTTGGCAAAACACGAGCCGATATTTGCCTGCACCTGGTAATTGGTATTTCCCAGGGGTTGAGTTAGCGGTCTCTTAATTTGATTGTTATTGAATGGCGCGGTAGGAGTGGCTGTCCATACATATTTCAGTCCGTCACTTACGGGTGCCAGTTGAATAGTATCCGTGGTGCAAATGGTAGTGTCGCTGCCTGCAAAAAGAGTAACATGGTCAACCACTCTTACGCGTATGTCTTCTGTGGCCACGCACCTGTTCTCCATCATGGTTACAGAATAGGTGGTATTTTGTTTCGGGTATACGATGGGGTTAGAAGCAGTGGGGTTCAGCAGGTTGTATGTGGGCGTCCACACAAAAGTGCCGTTGCCGATGGCTATTAATTGCAGGCTGTCGGCGCTGCAGATAAGTGTATCAGTGAAGGGAAGTGTGAGTTGGGGTTTGTCTTTCACTTCCACAGGTACGTTCACTGTGTCTATGCAACCCACGCTGGAAGAAACGATGAGTTGGACATTTTTAACGCCAAGGGAGTTGTATTTCCAACTGGGTGTTTTGCTGTGGGAAGTATCTGCGCCGGTGGTTTCATCGCCAAAGTTCCATAACCAGTTGGATGGCGCTCCATAAGTGCTTTTGGTAGTGTCCGTAAAATTAAAAGGTACATACAAACAGGAACCGTTGAAACTGAAACCAGGAAAAAATCCAGGATATACTTTTGCATTTGTTGTTGCGGAATCGAGGCACTGTCCCGCAAGTACCACCCTCAATTTCACTTTGTATGTGCCGGCGCTGGTATATTTATGCATTAATGTTCCATCGGGGATGGTGGAGGTTTGGGGCGCGGATCCGTCACCAAAATCCCAGGTGTACACTGAGCCGCCTGGATTGATCTGTTCGTTCCTGAAGGTGACAAGAAAGTCATCACAATAAGCGTAATCCGGTTTTAGTTTTGCTTTCAATGGCAAACAATCGGACACTTTTATATGAATGTCTTTCCGGTGGGTGTTTATGAGTACGCCCCGCCGGTATTCGCCTACACATACCGTTACCACGTATTGACCAAGTGATGCGGGAGCTATACCGTTTAATAATCCGGTACGCCTGTTGAGTGTCACTCCTTTGCCCAGTGGATTTCCCCCAGAAAACTGGTTGTTATATTGTATCGGAACGTAAGGTGGGGGTGCGCTGGGAACGGGTACCGGGCAGTTAAAACACGATTCTCCTTTACCAGGTCCACCGCCAACGTAGGCGCTGCAAAGTTCGTACACCAAAGAATCGTTATCGTTTGGATCAGATGCAGAAAAATCAAAAGTGAAATTGGTACCCGCACAAATGGCAATGGCATCACTTGCTGCAAAAAGGGGGCTGCTGTTTTTTGGTGCGTCGGGCAGAAGGTTTGTACCGGGAATATCACAGAGGTAAGTGGCTCCGACGTTGTTGCTTGGTGCCGTTACATTTTTTATGCCTTCAATCCTGCAACATCTTTGAAAAGCGATAGTGTATCCTTCCGGAACGTTAGGCAGGTCAACCGTTACTTCGTAATATCTTAAGCGGTAGCAAACATCGCGCGGGGGATTAGTTATACAAGGGTTTGAATTGGGATCGTATCTGATAAATTTTTCACTTTCACTTTTCATCGGTGCGATGCGAAGGGCAATTTCCTGGTTTCCTGGTTTCGAAAAGATGGTTAGCGCAGCTTTGGTATCGAGCTGGCCTGGGTCGTTCTGACCACAATCGATATACAATTTCAGTGTG
>JBDTMM010000123.1:0-6878 GCA_039934275.1 Flavitalea sp.
GGCCAAACAGTTCTACCACTTTGTTGAACCTAAAAGAAAATATCTCTTTCAATTTTGGTTTTACCAGTAAAGGGTTCATCATATTTCCCAAAATGCCGAATGGATTTTTGTAAAGCACGATGTCCGTCATTTCAACACCACCCATAATTTCTTTAAAATGATGTTCGTGGTGCCACATGCTATATGGACCATACCGCTGTTCATCAATAAAAAATAACATGGGCTGAACGTGCGTGATCTCGGTCATCCAATACAGTTTTATCCCTGCAACGGGTGCAACAGTGTACTCGATGATCTGCCCCGGATACATCGCTTCACCATGGTGTTTTGAAATGATATTGAAGGATAAACTAGATGGAGTGATCTTGGGAAGGTTAGCAGGACTAGAAAAAAAGTCCCACGCCTCTTTAACGGTTATTGGAATTTTCTGTATTGCTTTTAGGGAATGTGCAGGCATAATAATAATAAACAATTATTATGCAATATAGTTTACAAGGAATGGTCTTTTTTTACCTGCACCATCACTTTCTCAATCACTGCAATTATTTTTTCTACCAATGAAGGGATATTGTTTACATCGGTATTCATTTTACCATTGGATTCAATGGTCCGTATATCCTTACTTATGTCTGCAATACCCATCGAATCGATCGTAGATTTTAATTTATGAGCCACCTTGCTCACCTGGAGCCAATCGGCTTTTTTAGTACTACTGCGCAAGTCGTTCAATGTAGCCGGAACCGTATCCAGGAAAAGTTTCAGCATTTTTTGTATGAATGTGCTGTCGCCTCCTGAGATCATTTCTACCATGGCGAGATCGTACATTTTTCCTGATGCAGGTGCTGCATTAACAACAGGCGCTTGTTCAGCAACTGATTCGTTGTTAGATTTCCTGATATTTTTGCTAATGACCCGGAACAAAGCTGGCTCCTCAAATGGTTTTTGCATGCAGTCGTTCATCCCGGATTTCAAATAGATTTCAAACTCATTCGGCATTGCATTCGCGGTAAGGGCAATAATGGGGATTGATGCCTTCTCAGGATCATCCATTCTCCGTATGCGTTTTGTTGCCTCGATGCCATCCATCACGGGCATTTGTATATCCATCAAAACAAGGTCGTAATTATCGGTCTTGATTTTTTCAACAGCTTTTTGTCCGTTCTCTACAACATTTACAATACATCCCCACGATTCCATAATATGCCTTGCGAGGTATTGATTTAATTCAACATCCTCCACAACCAATATTCGTTTATTTTCAAGTCCCCTAAGCTTCTGCGCCATACAAACTCTTTTATTTATTATTAACTTCTCCTGCCTGGATCATCCTGTAAATAGTGCTTTTTCCTACGTCAAGTTTTCTTGCGACCAGCAAAACATCCTTGTCGTATTTTTCAAGATAATGCTGTATAATATCAATTTCGTATTGCCTCAATGATTTTTCATGACTCATCAGGCTGTTAACGGAACTGGTCGTATTCAGCGTAAGGTGTTCCGGAAGTATTATTTCATCATCGGCCATCACCACAGAAAGTTCTATCACCGAACGAAGTTCGCGAACATTACCTGGAAATGCATAGTTCAGTAATTTTTGTTGTGCCTCCGGAGAAAATGTTTTCTTCGGAACATTATTATCTTTACAAAAGAGGTCCATGAAATGTTTTGCAAGAATTAATATGTCATGGTCTCTTTCACGAAGTGGTGCGATGTGTATCGGCAAACCAATTAAACGGTAATAAAGATCTTCCCTGAATGTTTTATTCTGCACCTCTTCCAGCAGGTTTTTATGTGTGGCCACAATGATTCTGCAATTTATTTTCGTTACTTCATTGCTACCCACTTTCACTACCTCCCTTTCCTGTAAAACGCGCAGCAGTTTCGCCTGCAGGTTAATATCAAGTTCACCGATTTCATCGAGGAACAGTGGTCCGTTATTTGCTTCTTCAAATTTCCCGATCCTTCTTGTTACCGCTCCGGTGAAGGCACCTTTTTCATGGCCGAACAATTCACTTTCAATCAGCTCCTTTGGTATCGCTGCAACGTTTACGGCAACGAATGGTTTTTTGCTTTTATCGGAATTATAATGGATCGCCTTTGCCACTACTTCTTTTCCCGACCCTGTTTCACCACTAATGGAAACGGTGATATTCGTTTTCGATGCTTTTTCTATCAGCGCACAAACTTTCATAATCTGGTCGCTTTTACCGAGTATAAATTTTGAAAAATCGTGTTTCTTTACCACCTGCTCTTTCAGGTCCTCCACTTCCTGCCTCAGACCACTTATTTCTTTTAGATGTACCAGTGCATTCCAAACGCGGTCTTTGGTATCTTCGTCCTTAACGATATAGTCAAATGCTCCGTTCTTTAAAAGACTGATCGCCGTGGCAACGTCTTCCTGTCCGGAAATAACAAGTATCTGTATAGATGGATTGGATTCTTTGATTTTTTTGAGCACCTCGTCGCCATCCATATCCGGAAGCGAATAGTCGAGCGTAACTACATCGGGGTTTTCGTGCAGATTATTAAAAAATTCTGCAGAATTTTCGAATCTCCTCACCTCATAGTCAGGATTTAACGAAAGATGGTGCTGAAGCATAGAGCCATACCAGGTGTCATCTTCGAGAATGAAAATTTTCAAACTATTGGGGTTCTTCATACGGATTGGTTTCAGAAAGTATATAACGCCAAAACCTTTAAATTATTCCCAAAATGGATGGATTTCCCATAAAATCCTTGAAATTCTCCGCTTTAAAACGAAATTCCACCTGAACACTAACCTTACCTTTGACCAATGATTGTGAGGGATAAACTGAATAAACAATTCACCCACGAATATGAAAGGCTGAACGAACAACAACGCAAGGCCGTAGACAAGATCGAGGGCCCGGTAATGGTGATCGCCGGTCCTGGAACAGGCAAAACCCAGATCCTCGCCGCCAGGATCGGCAAGATCCTGCTGGATACAGACGTAAACCCCTCCAATATCCTTTGCCTCACCTACACCGAAGCAGGCGCACTTGCCATGCGCAGGAGGCTCGTGAACTTCATAGGCTCCGATGCCTACAAGGTTAATATTTACACCTTTCACGCTTTTTGCAACGACATTATCCAGGAAAACCTGTCCCTTTTCGATAAAACCGAGCTCGATCCCATTTCCGAACTCGAGAAAATAGACCTGCTAAGAAAGCTGATCGACAAGTTTCCGAAGAACCACCCCTTAAAGAGATACCGTGGTGACGTATATTATGAGATCAGGAACCTCGCCCATCTCTTTTCCGCCATGAAACAGGAAGGATGGAAAGAAGAGCTGATCTTGAAAAGCATTGACCTCTATATCAAAGACCTTCCAAATCGCGATGGATATGTAGCGAAACGCGCCACTAAAGACTTTAAAAAAGGCGATATACGCACAGATAAGATCGGGGAAGAAAAAGAGCGGATGGCAAAACTGGCAGCTGCGGTAGGCGAATTCTCCACCTTCCAGGAAATGATGAAGGCTATGAACCGCTACGACTTTGATGACATGATCAACTGGGTAATCAATAAGTTCGAAGAAAATAAACCCCTGCTGCTGAGTTACCAGGAACGCTATCAATATATACTGGTAGATGAGTACCAGGATACTAGCGGTACCCAAAACCAACTGGTAAGGCTGCTCATTAATTACTGGGAACAACCAAACATTTTTGTGGTGGGTGACGACGACCAGAGCATATACCGCTTCCAGGGTGCTAACGTAGAGAACATGCAACAATTCTGCTGCGACTATGCTGCGGACCTGGTTAAAGTAGTGTTGGTAAATAATTATCGCTCCACACAGCCCATCCTCGATATTTCAAAAACGCTGATCTCCCGCAACCAGGAAAGACTGATCAACAATATGGAGGGGCTCAGCAAAGATTTAATAGCGAGTCACCCTGAAATTTCTTTGCTCCTTCACCCGCCTGCACTACTTGAATTTGAAACACAACGAAATGAAATGGTGGGCATCACCTTAAAAGTTGAAGAGCTGATAGCGCAGGGAACGGAGCCCGGGAAAATTGCGGTGATCTTTAAAGAAAACCGTTACGGAGAAGAACTGATAAAATTATTCCACCATAGGAATATACCGGCATACAGCAAAAGAAGCATCAACCTGATGGATGTTCCGCTTGCTAAAAAGATCATACAGATACTCACTTATCTCGCTGCCGAACACGATGCACCGTATGGAGGCGATGAAATGTTATTTGAAATATTGCACTTCGACTTTTTTGGAATACCGCCTATTGAGATCGCGAAATTATCTGTTGAAGTATCCGAGAAATTTTACAGTGACAATAAAACATCAATAAGAAGACTGCTGTATGAAAAAGCCAACAGCGCTCCGAAAGATCTTTTCGATACCGGTATGCATCCCGGTTTAAAGAAAGCCGGTGCCGCACTGGAGAAATTAATAGCCGACGTTCCAAATACAACGCTTCAAACATTACTCGAAAATATTATCAAAAATGCCGGCATATTAAATACCGTGATGAGGAGTCCGGAAAAAATATGGCTCATCCAGGTACTCACCGCATTATTTGATTTTGTAAAAGAAGAAACACGCAGAAAACCAGCACTCAATGTTCATTTGCTGGTGAGAAACATCGAGCTGATGAAAGACAACAATTTTTCCATACCCGTTATACAGGTTGGTGGAAGTGAGAAAGGCGTAAACCTGCTTACCGCTCACGGCTCAAAGGGACTTGAATTTCAATACGTATTCCTGGCTGCCTCCAATGCATCGTTGTGGGAGAAGAAAAGAAAACCTTCCGGTGGTTATAAGATTCCCGACACCATATTTTCTTCTAAACCTGTATCGAGTGATGAAGAAGAATTGAGAAGATTATTTTATGTTGCCATCACCCGCGCGCAAAAGCAACTTTACATTACACATGCGTCATTTACCAATGACGGTAAAGGACTGGAGCCATCAAAATTTATTGCCGAGATACTGGATATACACGACATCGTTCCGCAGAAAATGATTGTTGACCCTGAAACAATAGCCGAATTTCAGATACTCCAGTTCTCGGAAACTGCTGCACCTGAAATTGAAAAGATCGAGAAAGATTTTATTGTAAGGATACTCGACAAATTTGTGATGAACGTAACAGCCCTCAACAATTACCTGCACTGCCCGCTTGAATTCTATTTCAAAACACTCATCCGCATTCCTTCTCCCAAAAACGAGAATACGGAATTCGGTTCCGCAGTGCACCATGCAGTGCAGCGGTTGTTTGAAAAGATGAAGACTGATTCAAATGAAGCATTCCCTTCAAAGCAGGAAATGTTGGGTGATTTTCAATGGTACATGCACCGCCACCGCGAAAGTTTTATCCAGGAAGCATTCGACAGGAGGATCGAATACGGACTTGAAGTGCTCGGCAATTATTACGACCAGTACATTCACCAGTGGAACAAGATCGTTGCCGTGGAAAGAAATATCAGGAACGTTGTAGTAAACGGTGTGCCTATAAAAGGCAAACTCGATAAACTCGAATTCTTAAATAAAGAAGTGAATGTAGTGGATTATAAAACCGGTGACCCCGATAAATCAACCGACAAACTTAAGGGGCCCGATGTTAAAAATCCAAATGGTGGTGATTATTGGCGACAAGGCGTTTTTTATAAAATACTCGTGGACAATTATGGGCAGAAAGACTGGATAGTAACAAGCACCGAATTCGACTTTATAGAACCCGATAATAAAAAGAGATACCAGAAGAAAAAATTAATGATCACTTATGAAGACACTTCGATAGTGACCAAACAAATTACCGACACCTGGAAAAAGATCCAGGACCATGAATTTTATATCGGTTGCGGTTCGAAGGATTGCCACTATTGCAATTTCATCAAAACAAACGACCTGTACACTGAACTACACGAATTAGAAGAGGAAGAAGACACATCACTAAATGCATAAGATGAAATTGAGTTATTTATTTACCATGGTGGTGCTTTCCATCATTTGTTTCGCTACGGTTACTGTTCCTTCGGGATGTGCGAGTATTGTTCCGCCACTTGGCGGTCCAAGAGATTCTTTACCACCAGTTTTGCTCAATGCAAATCCTGTAGACTCTACCTTGCATTTCACAAATAAAAAAGTAGTCCTCACCTTTGATGAATTCATACAGCTGGAAAATGTTCAGCAAAACCTGATCGTTTCTCCCACACCAAAGATTAATCCGATCATCGATGCCAAGCTCCGCGTAGTTACCATAAATATTAAGGACACGCTTCAGCCAAACACCACCTATTCTTTTAATTTCGGGAACTCGTTGAAAGATGTGAATGAAGGTAATACCCTCAAAAATTTCACTTACCTGCTTTCCACTGGGTCATACCTCGATTCGTTACACCTTTCGGGAAAAGTGATCATTGCCGAAACCGGCAAGGTAGATACCACTATTATTGTAATGCTGTACAACCAACTGAACGACTCGGCGGTTGTGAAAGAAAAACCCAGGTATATAACGCGCATAGATAGTCTCGGTAATTTTAAATTTAATAACCTCGCACCGGCTACTTATGCAGTGTATGCGATTAAGGATGAAGCCGGCGCACGCAGGTATTTATCAAAAACCGCGCTTTTTGCGTTTGCAGACTCAACAGTTAGCAGCGCTTCGCAAAAAAGTGATATCATGTTGTACGCATTCGAAGAAAACGACACCACCAAAGCACCGTCGACCATAGGAAAGCCCAATACAAAAAAACCAAAAGAAGCAGTAGAAAAAACAATGAAAATAAGGTCGAACCTCAATGCCGGCCAGCTCGACCTGCTTTCCAATCTGGAAATAAATTTTGAACCTGATTCTATCATTTCTTTTGATACCACCAGGGCGCATTTTTCC
>JBDTMM010000124.1:0-6852 GCA_039934275.1 Flavitalea sp.
AAAAAGTGCCAGTTTAAGATTTGATGACATGAGAGAATTCAAACCAGCAGAAGTATATAACGCCAATGATTAAAAGCTTTTAGCGTGCGATAGTGGTTCCAGTGGTATTTGTCGGGTCAACAGCCCGGCAAATTTATTGTTTATATTTAGGGCGAAATGAAAGATTGGTATAATAACAGGGTTGTTCAGATTTTGTTTCATCTGCTTGCATGGGGCATTTTTCTATCGTTGCCGGCATTACTCAGGCCCGATTTTCAGAATGCAGAAAATCATATTGTACGGCCGCCATTATTTACAGTGGAAAACCTGGTAACACATGGTTTCCTGATTATTTTATTTTACCTCAACGCTTATTATCTTATTCCGAAATTCCTGAACAGGAAAAAGATGATCCGTTATGTAATTTCTATTTTGATCATCTTCACTGCAACATTTTTTGTAACGTTCTGGGCCAAGACCATTCAGGAAAAGCGCATCTATAATTTTGTAAGGTCGATGCCGGAATCGGAGAAGTTTGATCACCCGCCCTTTCCGCCATACCATCACCCCATGCATGGGCCCGGCTTTCATGTACCATTCATATTTACACTGTTCGCGGTAATATTTGTGCTTGCGGTAAGCACCGCGTACCGGTTCATACTTGACAAACTTAGATCGGAACAGTTGCAACAATTGCGAAGGAATGAACACTTAAAAACCGAACTCACCTTCTTAAGGTCACAGATCAGTCCGCATTTTATATTTAATGTGCTGAACAGTGCGGTTTCGCTTGCAAGGGTTAATTCCGATCAGTTGGAACCCACCCTTCTGAAACTTTCGAACCTGATGCGATACATGTTGTATAACGCCGATGACGATAAGGTTCCGTTGTCGCAGGAAATAGAATACCTGGAAAGTTATATTGACCTTCAGCGCATAAGGTTCGAAGAAGACATTAATATTACCTTTACCAACAACGGCAACTATTTTGGCTACGCCATCGAGCCGATGCTGCTGATACCGTTTGTTGAAAATGCCTTCAAACACGGCATTGGCCGCATCACTCAACCTGGTATCTTCATAGATCTTAAGCTGGACCACAATACCCTACACTTCCAGGTAAAGAATAAGTTCGATGCCTCAATGGTAACAGTTAACAATAAAGACTCCGGAATAGGATTAGCAAACGTAAAAAAGAGGTTAAGTCTGCTGTACGATGATAAATATTCGCTAAAGGTGAATATTTTAGAGGATTGGTTCGAGGTGTATTTAAAATTGACGCTAAAATGAAGTGCATAATTATTGATGATGAGAAGCTGGCACTTGATTTATTGCAGAACAATATTGCACGCATTCCCTATCTCGATCTTGTAAAGCGATTCAAAAATGCTTTTGATGCCATTACTTATCTGCGAGAAAATACCGTTGACCTGATCTTTCTTGATATACAGATGCCCGGAATTAGCGGGCTTGAGTTTTTACAAAGTTTGAATGAAAGGCCGATGGCCATTATTGTAAGTGCCTACGATCATTACGCAATCGAAGGATTTAATCTTGATGTAACCGATTATCTTATCAAACCGGTTTCGTTTGAAAGGTTTTTAAAGGCCTGTAATAAAAGTTACGAACTGCATCAGCATAAAAATAGCTTTCCTGGTTTACAGGAATCCGAGAGAAAATATTTTTTCGTAAATGTGGAATACCGGCAGGTGAAGATCGATTTCGAAAATATATTATTCATCGAGGCCATGCGCGATTACGCGCGCATACACATTCATGAACAAAAACCTGTGATCACTCATGTGAGCATGAAGGCCCTTGAAGAGCGGGTGGCGAGGCAGCCATTTTCACGCGTACACAAATCCTACATCGTTAACATTGCCCGAATATCCAGCATCAAGAGAGGTTCCATTATGGTGGGTTCCCATGAAGTTCCACTCAGCGAAAATTACAAAGACGCGCTGAACAAAAAGCTGGGGATATCCACTGAAGCAATGAGTTAGAATGTTCCCATTCAATTAGCCCATTCCACAGGTATGGTATTTATTAGTACTTTCAGTACACGCAATCATTACGATGAAAGCTAAACAAATCGAGGGGCGCCCCACCTTTTCCTTTCTGCAGGGTACTGGTGAAATGGTAGAGCTGACCAGGAAATACAATTGGTCTCAAAATATTCTGGGCGACCCGGAACTATGGCCACAGAGCCTGCGCACTACTTTGAGTATTATTCTCAACTCCAAATTCCCCATGTTTTTATTTTGGGGACCACAACACATTTGCTTTTATAACGATGCCTATCGCCCCAGCCTTGGTAATAATGGAAAACACCCAACAGCACTTGGAAAAAATGGAGAAGCCGTTTTCCCCGAAATATGGGACAGCATAAAACCGCAGATAGACACGGTACTTGCAGGGGGTGAGGCCTCCTGGTACGAGGACCAGCTTCTTCCCATATACCGCAATGGCGCTCTCGAAGATGTTTACTGGACTTTTAGTTACAGCCCTGTGAACGACGAAACCGGTAATCCCGCAGGGGTTTTTGTCACCTGTACCGAAACCACCTTAAATGTAAAGAATATCAGAAACCTCCGCACTTCGGATCAGCGTTTTCAGAATCTTGTACGCGAAGCAACGGTGGGTATCATTGTGGTGATGGGGGAGAAAATGATCGTTGAAGTAGTGAACGATGCGTACGGGAGACTTATCGATCGCACCAGCGAAGAATTAATCAAAAGGCCGCTGTTCGACGTGATTCCTGAATCGGAAAACTATTTCCGACCAATTATTGATAAGGTACGCCTGACAGGAGAATCGGCTTATTTATATGACACTCCATATTTCCCATTTGCAAAAGGAGAAAAGAGAACAGGTTATTTGAATTTAGTATATCAGCCCTATAAAGAGGCAGACGAAACCATTACGGGTGTGATGGTACTGTGCCAGGATGTAACCCAAAATGTGCAGTCAAAAAAAGCGATTGAAGAAGCTGAAGAAAAAGCAAGACTTGCAATTGATTCTGCGGAACTGGGTTCATACGAAATAGATCTAAGCACAAATGTGATGCTTACTTCTGAACGTTTTAAAACTATTTGGGGCGTTACAAATACGCTCGACAGGAACCAATATGCCGCGGCAATACATCCCGACGATCTAAAACCGAGAGAAGAATCATTCAGGAAGGCATTTGAAACCAGCAACCTCGAATATGAAGCAAGGATTAATGTTGGCGGTCATTTGAAATGGGTTCGCGTTAAAGGAAAGGTGTTGTTTGATGAGCAACAAAAACCAGCACGTATTTTGGGCATAGTGCAGGACATCACCGCGCAAAAATTATTTGCTGATGAATTGTCAAAACAAGTGAGGGAAAGAACGGAGCAACTTGAGCAAGCACAGAATTCATTATTAAATACCAACAACTATTTCCAAAATATTATCAACAAATTTGAAACGGCATTAATATCGATCGTCCCTGTGTATGAAAATGAAAAACTGGTAGACTTTACTTATAAAATGGCTAATAAATCCTATTCGGTTTATTCGCGACTACCATCGAATAGTGTTCAGGATAAACGGGTTGGTGTTCTATTTCCGGGATATTATGGAACCGGTGCGTTTGAAAAATATGCGCGCGTATTTGAATCTGGTAAAAGTGAAACCTGGGAATTGTATTATAATGAAAACGGGCAGGATGTTTACCTTGAAGTAGTAGCGAGCAGGATGAATAATGAATTAATCGTTCATCTTACCAATTTCTCCGAAATTAAATCGCTACAGATGAGTTTGATCAGGAAAATTGAAGAGCTTGAACGTTCCAATCAAAGTCTTGAAGAATTTGCACACGCAGCCTCACACGACCTTAAGGAGCCCGTTAGGAAAATTCTTGTATTCACTGACCGTTTAAAGAACCAATTGTCGGCACGATTAAACGAACAAGAGGTAAAAACCTTTGGAAAAATTGAAAATGCCACTATAAGAATGGGGGCATTGATTGAAGATCTGCTGGTGTATTCGCACGTGACTTTGCTGGCGCACGAAATGGAAGAAGTTAACCTTAACGACAAACTAAATAAAGTACTGGAGGATCTTGAACTTGATATTGAGCAAAAAAATGCATTGGTAATTGTAGAAACCCTACCGGTAATAAAAGGGTACAGGCGCCAGTTGCAACAGCTTTTTCAAAACCTTATCGGCAATGCCTTAAAATATAGTCGTCCCGATGTGCCACCGGTAATAATTATCTCAGCTGAAAAAATAAAAGGTGCAGAAACGGGCATTCATTCTGGAATAGAAACGAATAACCAATATTACCTGATCAGGGTAAAAGACAATGGCATCGGTTTTAAAAACAGTCAGTCGAAATTAATATTCCAGATGTTCCAGAGGTTGCACAATGATTCGAAATACAGGGGAACAGGCCTTGGATTATCCATTGCACAGAAGGTTGTTGACAATCATCACGGCAAAATAATGGCCGAAGGCGAACCGGGCGTGGGTGCTACTTTTAAAGTATATCTACCCGTTCATGAATTCAAAGTAACCGGCGAATAAAATCCTACACTACTATTTAATTTCCGATGCGACTACTTCCCGGTTATCGGGCGGAATGGTGTTACAGGAAGGACGGCGTTATTAAATAATTTTCCATTGTAGTATTAGCAAACCCAAACCTAACGGTCAGATATAACCTGGTTTTGGTAATGGCATCGGAAGAGCTCGTTTCCGAATCAGTTTTACTATTCCATGATTTTGTGATCATCACCTATTAGGACCTCCGTATTTTTACAGTTCAAAACCGTGTAATACTTTTTGAGGCACTAAGGTGTTTTTAAATCACAAAGTTCCGCAACGGAGGTTAATCAAGAGTTTATAAAGAACCTTGAAAATTCTTATCTTTCCCAAACATCATTTAATCAAATAATAGGGAATGAAGAAATTATTGGTATGGGTATGCTGCTGTTTAGGTTTTGCCGCGGTGTATAGTCAATCGGAAAACAAAGAGATCGCTATTATCCCTGTTCCCGTGTCTATAACGCAAAGTGCAGGAGAGCTGGTACTGTCTAAAGAGATCAGTGTGGAAGTTAGCCCTAAAGCAGAGTTGAGGCCGGTGATCAACCTGCTGAATGATCGCCTTGCAGGAACCGCAGGATTGAAAATGAGCAGCACAACATCGGGTGCTGATGCAACGATTAGTCTCATAATAAACCAGGCCGCAAATACAACCATCGGAATGGAAGGATATCAGCTTTCCGTTACGCCAAAACAAATTGTCATTAAAGCAAATACGCCCGCAGGATTATTTTATGGGGTACAGTCGCTATTACAATTGCTTCCAAAAGAGATTGAGGCAGATTCCGCAGGTGCAACGGCCGCAATAAAAATCACCGAATGGAAAGTTCCCTGTGTTGAAATAACCGACTATCCACGTTTTGCATGGAGGGGATTGATGTTTGATGTGGCGCGTCATTTTTTTACAAAACAGGAAGTAAAAAAATATATCGATGAAATGGTTCGGTATAAATTCAATCTCTTACACCTTCATCTCACAGACGATGAAGGATGGCGTCTTGAAATAAAAGGTTTGCCTAAGCTCACTGAAGTGGGTGCTTGGAATGTAAAAAAAGAAGGATATTTTGGCACCTTTACACCACCTGCTGCAAACGAACCACGCAATTACGGCGGCTTTTATACTCAGGATGATATTCGCGAGCTGGTACAATATGCAAAAGAAAGATTCGTAAACATACTTCCTGAAATTGACGTACCGGGGCATAGCCTTGCTGCTGTTGCATCATACCCTGAACTTTCCTGTACAACGGGTGCGGATAAATATGTGGTGAGATCCGGAGAGAAAATTATGGACTGGTCGCACGGTGCGCCTCCAAGAGGATATATCGATAACACCCTTTGCCCCGCAAATGAAAAAGTGTATGTATTTCTCGATACCGTGATCAGCCAGATGGCGAGATTATTTCCATTTGAATACATCCACTTAGGTGGCGATGAGTGCCCGAAGAATTTTTGGGAAAAGAACGATCAGATAAAAGCTCTGGCGAAGAAAGAAGGGTTAAAAAACATGGAGGAAGTACAGAGTTATTTTGAAAAAAGAGTAGAGAAGATCGTTGAGTCAAAAGGAAAAAAATTCATGGGTTGGGATGAAATACTGGAAGGAGGGCTTGCGCCAAATGCGGTAGTAATGAGCTGGCGCGGAATTAAAGGCGGCATGGAGGCCGCAAAAATGGGCCACGAAGTGGTAATGAGCCCAACAACATTTGTATATCTCGATTACATGCAGGCCGATCCAATCATTGAGCCGAACGTTTACGCAACATTAAGATTAAGCAAGGCATACGAGTTTGAACCGGTGCCAGAAGGTGTTGATGCAAAATATATCAAAGGCGGGCAGGCAAATTTATGGACTGAACAATTGCCGACTATGCGCGCAGTTGAATACATGACCTGGCCAAGAGCATGGGCAGTTGCAGAATCGGTTTGGTCGCCAAAGAAGAATAAGAACTGGGATGATTTTTTCAGAAGAACGGAAAAACATTTCGAACGCTTTGACCAGGCCGAAATTAAATATTCACGCGGTGTGTACGACCCAATATTTACGGCATCAAAAGGAGTTGATTCTACTATCAAAATAAAACTGGCAACAGAAGTAAAGGGGCTGGATATTTATTATTCCTTCGACAATACTTTCCCTGATAGATTTTATCCAAAATATACACAGGAATTAATTCCACCTAGCGATGCGGTAATGCTAAAGGTAATTACCTATAAAGGAAAAGATCCGGTAGGAAGAATGACCGCAATGCCAATAAAAGAATTAAAATCAAGAGCGAAGAAAAGGGAAAATTATCCTTAGTGATC
>JBDTMM010000125.1:0-6747 GCA_039934275.1 Flavitalea sp.
ATTCTTATGTGATTATTCCATCATTTTTGTTGGTTGTTTGTGCTTTGTTATTCATCCTTCAACTGGCGAATGGTTTGGTTTCATTGGATAAATTTAATGCATTTCGAGGGGGAGGACATTGTTGATAGACTTATTAAAAGTGTAACACCCGAAAGAAGGGATAGCTGCCTCGGTATAGTTGCCATGTTAGAAAAGCATCATTAATCACGCACTCCGCATAGCTCACTCAATCACTAAACCTTCGTTTACTAACTTGCACCTCATCGCAAACCATACCAATGAGCCCTTTTGACTTTTATTCTTCCAAAATATCCCAATATTCCAGCCGGCTAAAAAAAATCAAACGAAAATCGGCCATCATCTCCGTTGCACGGCTCGTATCCTTTTTGTTATTCGCCCTGACCATCTACCTGTATATTAACAACCGCAGCATTCTACTTTTATCTTTACTCGTTCTATCACTATTTCTTTTTATCACGCTCATCAGGGTTTCCGCATCACTCTCTGCAAAAAAAAATCTGACATCAAAATTGCTCTTTATTAATGAAAATGAAATAAATGTTCTCGATTACAAAGACAATGCTTTTGACGATGGCGCCTCTATTTCCAACCTCTCCATGCATGCCATCGACCTTGACATTTTCGGCAACAAATCCGTGTTTCACTTATTAAACAGAACCACCACTGCACAAGGAAAAGATGCACTCGCCGAAATATTAAACATCCCACAAACTCATAAAGAAAAAATTATCGCACACCAGCACGCAGTTTCAAAATTATCTTCACAACCCGATATCAGGCAATTAATGATTGCCAACGGTCTGCTGCAGGAAAAGGAAATTGATACCGTTGAAGAAATTATTCGATGGATAGATACTGAAGACAGAATGACGGGCAAACCCTGGCTGAATATTATTCGATTTGTACTGCCCGCGATCGCCGTTGGAGGATTTTTTCTTTACTTATCCGATAACAACCCGATTCCCTTTGGTTTCGGAATCGTTTTTAACTTAATCATACTGGGCAAGTTTGGCAAATACACGATGACCCAGCACCAACTGATAGGGAAAAAAGAAGCAGTGCTACAACAATACGGCACCATATTAAAAATATTTGGAAAATCAGCAGACGATGGATCTGTTTTGTTAAAGGAATTAAAAAACACTTCCGCTTCCGCGCGACAGGAAATATTAAGCCTCTCCAAATTAAGTTCACTCTTTGACCAGCGACTGAATATATTAGTGGGGATATTTTTAAACTGGTTTCTTCTCTACGATATTCATGTAATGCTGGCTCTCGAAAGCTGGAAGAAAAAAAACAATAACTATTTTAGGCAATGGATAAAAACAGTGGGAGAAATTGAAAAAATAAATTCACTCGCCACCTTTAGTTTTAATCATCCCCATTTTTACGTTCCGCAACTTTCAGATGGGAAACCCTTTATAAATGCCATTTCAATGGGTCATCCATTAATTCCCGAAGGCGTGCAGGTTACGAATGATATTACAGCTGGAGAAAATGAACAATTGTTATTAATTACAGGTTCTAACATGAGCGGAAAATCAACTTTCCTGCGCACAATCGGTGTAAATGTATTATTTGCCCAATGCGGCCTCCCTGTATGTGCAAAGGAATTTTCCCTTTCGCCAATGCACATTTTATCATCTATCAGAATAAGTGATTCCCTACAAGAAAACACTTCGTATTTTATGGCCGAACTAAAAAGATTAAAAGAGATCATCGACTTTCTCGCCTCCGGAAAACCTGCCCTGGTATTGATCGACGAAGTGTTGCGCGGCACAAATTCAGAAGATAAAAGATATGGCTCGGAAGAATTAATAAAAAAATTATCCGCGTATAATTGTCTGGCACTATTCGCATCACACGATCTTAGTCTGAGCGCACTCGAAGATAGTTATCCCGGAAAAGTGAGAAATTATTGTTTCGAAAGTACCATCACCAACGGGGAGTTAAAATTCGATTACCAATTGCATAAAGGTGTGGCCACAAATAAAAATGCTTCTTTCCTTATGCAGAAAATGGGGATCATCTCCACGACAACTGGATCATGAAAACCGTTTGGCCCGCAATTGTTTTGAACGAAAATTCAAAACCGTGGTTCAGCAATATTTCCTTTACGAGTGTTAGTGCTATTCCCTGGGAATCTTTTTTTGTCGGCTGAATATCAACTCGAAAGCAGCGATGCAGATGCCTTATCAAGAAAAATAGTACATGCCGAATGCAATTGTAAAATACTTGCAGGATATATATTACTTACTTTTTGCTCCACTGTATTTTTTACAGCGGGCGCTTTTCTTTCATCGGGTACAGACCCTATAATATTTTTGGATTTCATTACCTGTTTTATGGACATGCTGATGGCCCGCTTCGGAACATCTTCCAAAGTTTTGAACCATCCCTCGCTATACTGCTGTTGCCTGCATGGTTGATCCAGCTCCACTACAATATATGGAGTGACGGTATCAAAATCAGCAGGGGGATCATTAAATGCGAGGTGACCATTCTCGCCAATACCCACCAAAGCGACGTCTATTGGATATTTTAAAATTAAATTACTGAGCATTTCGCACTCTTTCTCTGGATTTTCTTCGCCGTTGATCAGGTACGCTCCTTTAAGCGCAGGTACCATTGCTAGAAACCTCTCCTGTAAATATTTTCTAAAACTTGCCGGATGCGACACCGGAATTCCAATATATTCGTCAAGGTGAAACATCACCACTTTGCTCCAGTCAATACCTTCAGCAGCTATTAATGTTTGTAGCGTTTGAAACTGGCTGGTACCAGTTGCCATGATAATATTGGCACTCCCGTTTTCTGCAATTGTATTACGAATTAAATCTGCTGCGGCTGTTCCAGCATTTACTCCTAAAGCTTCCGGATCCCGGCTGATATTTATATCCATTTTAATTTTTTATAGTAACACTTATTTATTTCTTTTTATAATAAAACTTTGGTATTTCCACCATTGTCAAGCAATATATCAACGGGTTTGTTGGTTGCCCATGACCCTGATGTAAAATCAGGAACATTGATGGAGTTGCTCCTGTTCTTCACAGACCATTCACTCAATGGGGCGATAGCGCTCCACGCTGCCGCATCGTACACGTTAATGTCAAGTGGAAGACCATTACGTAAACAATCTATCGTGCGCCAATCCATTAAAAAGTCCATGCCCCCATGTCCACCAACTTCTTTGGCCATAGCGCCCACTTTTTTTACAATTGCCGGCTCATATTTTTCCTCCAGTGCTTTCATCTCGCTATCGGTTAGCCAATCATGGTGGCTGTTTGCAATTTTTCCTGGCTCCGGATATTTCAGTGCCGATCCCGCAGTGCCTACTACAAGATGTATCCTCGAATACACCCTCATAGATGAAACGTCGTGTTGTATTTTAATGGTCTTTCCTTTATTGGTTTTAATGGTGGTGGTGTTCATGTTGCCGCGGAAAGTTTTATTCGCATAGGGCGCATAAAAATCATCTTTTGCCGCAAGTTCTTTTGCCAGAGGTGCCATTGAAAAATCATTGCTGGACATGGAAGTGAGGTATTCCATTTTATCGCCCCTATTTATGTTCATGACCTGTGCAACCGGACCAAGTCCATGAGTTGGATACAAACATCCGTTGCGGTAATTTTCTTTAAGGCGCCACATGTTCCAGTATTTCTTCTGGTCAAAATTATCTGTGAGCAAGTCGTGCAGGTATGCACCCTCGGCGTGAACGATTTCTCCAAAAAATCCCTGGCGCGCCATGTTTAGCGTCAACAATTCGAAGAAGTCATAACAGCAATTTTCGAGGATCATGCAATGCTTCTTTGTTTTTTCAGATGTTTCCACGAGCTGCCAGCATTCATCAATTGTTTTTGCAGAAGGAACTTCCACGCAAACGTGTTTGTTGTGGTTCATTGCGTACACCGCCATCGGCGTGTGCAGGCTCCACGGTGTAGCGATATAGATGAGGTCGATGTCGGTACGCTCACACATCTTTTTCCATTCGTCTTCACTGCCGGTATGAACCGTTGGCTTGTGCGCGGTATTTTCGAGCGATTTTTTGGCGGCTTCTGCTTTTTCCGGGCGCAGGTCGCACAGGCCCCTGATATCTACGCCTTCAATAATGCTCATACGCTTTACAGCCGCGGGTCCGCGATTTCCTAATCCTATAAATCCAATTCTCACCGTATCCAGTTTTGGTGCGGCATAACCACTCATGTTAAAGTGTTTGCCCTTTTCAATTCTCCCTGCCGTATTAATTCCTTCGGTGTTTAATGCTGAAGAAATGTTAGTGGTAGCCAACCCCACCCCGGTAAGACCAGACAGCTTCAGAAAATCTCTGCGATTACTTTTCATTGATGCATTTTTAGCTGTTATTGATATAAGAGGAGATGCTCGTACATTTCTCATGATTTTAACCACTGATCGAACCACGTGAACGCTTCAGACTGCATTTTTTTATCAAATTTATGCGGACCTTGATAGTAAGAGCACCTGAAATGATCTGCTGCGCCTGCCTTTTTATAAACTTCGGTCAGTATCTGTTCGGCGCGTTTCATTTGTGGCAAAGTATACAATTCATCCTCATTGTCGTTCATTACCAACGTTGGCAGCGGTGCACGCAGTCCGAGAATTTCCGGAAAATCCAATTCGTTTGGAAGAATGGGAACAAAGGTCATCCAGGTATGTGTGTATGATTTATTTAATAAAAAATCCTTCCACGTGCTGCAAAACCCAACGTCAACCGCACACTTGATCCTTGGTTCGAGGCCCGCCATAAAAACGGTGCGAACGCCACCACCAGAAAGTCCGCCGCACCCGATCTTATCTGGGTTAACGTCTTCACGAGCGCATAAAACATCCAGCGCTTTCTGGTCCTCCGCAAAAAACACCCCAGGCCAGGTGGTGCCCGCGCAGAATAATGATTTTGCCATCACGTGTTCGTGTTCACCAGCCCAGGCATTGTAGGCTTTTATGTGTTCATTATTTTCTGGGTCCTTGTCGGTATTTCCATTTCTAATATTTGCCGGCACATCCTGGAACATCACACGGCGGCTGGCAAAAGTAAATGCATCGGCCACGAGCACTACATAACCACGTTTTGCAATTTCGTTTGCCCACGCTAGTCCCTCATAATATTCTTTCTGGTGATCCACAATTAATTGATGCTGCTTGTCGAAAGTGCGGATAATTTTCCTTTTGCCAAAATATTTGTTTCCACCGTGATCGTGAAAGGCGAGTATGGCTGGAAGGGGCCCCTTTGCATTTGATGGTTTAAGAAGTACGGCCTCTGTTTTTCTTCCATAAGGAAGTTGCCAGCTCAGCTCTTCCACATGAAGGCCGTCGTATGTATACTGTTTATCTATATTAACTTTTGGTAAGCCGCCGATGTTGGGTACGGCAAGCCTTTCGGTGAGTTGTTGCCTTGCAGATTTTCTCCAGGCATCAACATCTGTAAATTCATCTCTCCTGAAAGAGAGAGATGGAATTTTATTTTCATTTAAAGAACTGGCCCAGACTCCATATAGACCAATAATGCTTACCTCTTTTTCGTCGGGCGGTGTATTGTATGGCATGTTGTTGGATTTTGAAAAACCAGGCTCCTTTGCGGTTGTATTCCTATCATATGGAAATCCATTGAACATTCCACCAGCCACTCCCACTCCGGTAAACCCGACAAGTTTTATAAATTCCCGTCTTTTGTTAGGCATGGCATATAAGTGTTGAAGCGCTCGGTTTGCTTACTCATGCAGCGTCAGGGAAAATGAAGTTAACTATTTTACATCACAGATGATGGTAGTACACTATAATCCTCCAATTTGGGAGCCTCCAAGAAATGACCGGTAGTAGTGATTAAACAAATTCCTCGTGCCGATGTTCTTATAAATATTTTCCTTATATATACTTAGGATGGTGATGCAAGGCGGGTTATTGAAACCATCATCAATAGAAGACTTCTGCAATTTTGCATAAGACGCATTTGCAGTAAATCATTTTGAAAAACTGAAGTTGATCCTGCGCTATATAACCCTGTAAGGTTATTCAGATCGAAAATTCATCGGTATTTACGGGCGTTCGAACCTCCGCGTTACCAAGCGCCAGGTATATATAGAAGACGGTGCCCTTGCCAGGCTCACTTTTTACGGAAATATTCCCATTGTGATTTTCCACGATTCGTTTGCATACTGCAAGGCCAATACCGGTTCCTGCAAAATTTTTATCCTGGTGCAATCGCTGAAATATGGCAAATATTTTATCCGCGAACCTGCCGTCGAATCCGATTCCATTGTCGCCAAAAATTATTTCCGCATACGATGATTCCGGATTGGCGGTGGTCCATTCCGTTAGTTCTGTACCCCTTTTTATTTTACCTGAGATTATTATTTCCGGCGCTTTTTCAGAAAATTTTAAGGCATTGGTAGTGAGGTTAGAAAACAGCTGGTTGATCTGCAGGGGAATGCCAATGATTACCGGAAGACGATCGTTTTTGATAACCGCATTTTTTTCAGCAATTAGCAATTCAAGGTCAGACAGCACATTGTCCAGCGCAACATTCAGATCCACTTCAACAAACAGTTCATTCGATTTAGCCACCCTGCTGAAATTTAAAACTGCCTTAATCAGTTCGGTCATGCGTTGACCGGCTGCATTTATCTTTTCCAAATATTTAGTTAGAACAGGTAGGTCGTCAATATTTTTCAGACTTAATTCTGAAAACATTTGAATTTTTCTCAGGGG
>JBDTMM010000126.1:0-6701 GCA_039934275.1 Flavitalea sp.
TAACCCTGGTTGAGATGCGCGATCAAACGACCCGGAGTGGCTATAATAATGTTGGCGCCTTGTGTAAGCGCCTTCTTTTCCTGTTCATAAGAGCTTCCATTATTACCCCCATAAATGGCGATTGCCGTAATGGGAGTGAAGTAGGCAAAGCCCTGTAGCGCCTCATCGATCTGAATGGCAAGTTCCCTTGTGGGTACTATGATGAGCGCATTCACTGTGTCAGTATGCGCCTTAATGATCTTATTAATTACCGGAAGTAAAAAGGCAGCCGTTTTACCAGTTCCCGTTTGGGCGCATGCAATAAGGTCTCTGTTATCGAGAATAACCGGTATTGCTTTTTCCTGGATTGGTGTTGGTTTTTCAAAGCCCATAGAATGAAGTCCCTCTAAAAGAGCCTCTTCAAAGTGTTCGTTAAATGTCAAAATGAAGTTTTAATGATAAGGTGGGTATAAAGTATAGTAAACAAATTTACTAAACTATTATTTAACTTGCGCTGATGCAGGAATATCTCCAACTGGTGCAGCATATCATGGATCATGGTGCTAACAAAACAGACCGAACCGGCACAGGAACAAGGAGTTGCTTCGGATACCAGTTGCGGTTCGACCTGAGCCGCGGATTTCCACTGGTGACCACCAAAAAGCTGCACGTAAAGAGCATTATCCACGAACTGCTGTGGTTCATAAAGGGCGAAACCAATACCAGATACTTAACCGAAAACGGGGTGAACATCTGGAACGAATGGGCCGATGAAAACGGCGACCTGGGGCCGGTGTACGGCAAACAATGGAGAAGCTGGGAAGGTGCGGATGGAAAAGTGTTTGACCAGTTAACGGATGTTATCAAACAAATCAAAACAAACCCCGACAGCCGGAGACTGATTGTGAGCGCATGGAATGTTGCTGACCTATCCGATATGGCACTGATGCCCTGCCATACGATGTTCCAGTTTTATGTGGCCGATGGCAAGTTGAGCTGCCAGTTATACCAACGCAGCGCCGATGTGTTCCTGGGTGTCCCGTTCAACATCGCTTCTTATGCGCTGCTAGCGATGATGGTGGCGCAGGTGACTGGCCTCAAACCCGGCGACTTTGTTCACACATTCGGCGATGTGCATTTGTACAACAATCATTTTGAACAGGCGCAATTGCAAATGAAAAGAAAACCTTTTCCATTGCCAACAATGAAACTGAATACTGCAATAAATAATATTGAAGACTTCCGCTTCGGAGATTTTACACTAGAAAATTACCAGAGCCATCCGGCTATCAAGGCCCCTGTTGCCGTATAATCTTTTATTCTTTATAAATGGTCATTAATCTTTTAGTAGCTGCTGCTGAGAACAACGTGATAGGCAAAGACAATAAACTGCTTTGGAACCTGCCTAACGACCTCGCTTATTTTAAAAATCTTACCTGGGGGATGCCCGTGATCATGGGCAGAAAAACATTTGACTCACTGGGCAAACCGTTGAAGGGAAGAACCAATATTATTATATCGAGGAACCCTTCAAAGGTGGAGGGTGCATTTTACGCTACCCATTTCAGCGAAGCCATTGGCATTGCTGAAAAGACCGATGCCAAAGAATGTTTTGTAATCGGTGGAGGACAAATATTTAAAGAAGTGATGCCGGGTTCCGACAGGATATATGTTACGCGTGTTCACGCGGAATTTGAGGGTGATACTTTTTTCCCGGTGATTGATCCTTTAATATGGACAAGGGTGAGCGCGCTGCCGTTTAAGCCCGATGAAAAACACGCATACGCTTACACGTTCGAGGTTTGGGAAAAGAACAAGCCAAAACTATAATATGTATTCGCGCAGACGAATCGCAATAAAGTACCTTCATTATTATTTAAACTCCTCCAATGGCCGTGGCCATGGAATTCATTCACCTTTTGTATTTGACTTCATTCAAAAGGTGCTTAATGACAAAAATCGTTACCCGGAATATGAACCAATTGAAGCGTTAAGAAAAAAATTAATGCTGAATACGGAGGCAGTACCTACCGAAGATTTTGGAGCAGGATCAGCAGCGGGAAAAACGAAAACCGTTTCCAGTATTGCCGCAAATGCCGCGAAATCGCCAAAATACGGACAGTTTTTATTTCGTTTTACACATCATTATTCTCCCCGTAAAACCTTGGAATTAGGCACTTCGCTGGGCATTTCATCTGCCTATATCGCATCGGCAAATAACGAAGGGGAATTGTACACTGCAGAAGGAAATGCGGCGGTAGCGGCACACGCAAAAAAAAACCTCCACACTATAGGGATAAATAATGCACGGATGTATACCGGTGAATTTGATAATACCCTACCCATAATGTTGAAAGCCATGCGGGGCGTGGACCTTGCCTTTGTTGACGGCAACCATAGAAAGGTTCCGACGCTCCATTATTTTTCAGTACTGAAGCCGGAAATGACTCCGGCTTCCGCCATTATATTTGATGACATTCACTGGAGCGAAGAAATGGAATCGGCCTGGGAAAACATAAAAAAAGACCCCGCTGTAATGCTATCCATAGACCTGTTCTTTCTTGGTATCGTTTTCTTTCGTCCCGAATTCAAAGTGAAGCAACATTTTGTTATAAGATTCTGAAGTCCGTAAAAAAATTTTATCTTACCTGCCATTCGGAACCTGTAAATATTTATTTTCCAATGCTTATCGGTGTATTGAAAGAGCCTTCTTTCGAAAACAGGGTTTCCCTGTTACCGGAAGCTGTTGCAACCCTTGTGAAAAAAGGGATATCCGTTTCGGTGGAAACAAATGCAGGTGCCCGGGCATTCAGCAACGATGAAGACTATGTAAAAAGCGGTGCCCAGGTGGCCACGCGCGAAGAAGTATTATCAAAGTCGGACGTAATACTCTCCATCAATGCTCCTGGTGCCGCAGAAATAAATACCATCGGAAATAAAATCATCATCGGCGTTTATCAGCCCTTATATAATGCTACGCAAATGTACGACTGGGCGAAGGCGGGAATAACGTCCTTCAGCCTGGATATGTTGCCGCGAACAACACGTGCGCAAAGTATGGACGTGCTCAGCTCACAGGCAAATATTGCCGGCTACAAAGCGGTGCTGTTGGCTGCGACTACCTATGCCCGTTATTTCCCTATGCTGATGACAGCTGCGGGAAGTATTCCGCCGGCAAAAGTGCTGATACTCGGTGCGGGTGTTGCGGGTTTGCAGGCGATTGCCACCGCACGCAGGCTTGGTTCCATAGTAGAAGTATTTGATACGCGACCGGCTGTAAAGGAAGAAGTGATGAGCCTGGGCGCAAAATTTGTGGAAGTGGAGGGTGCGGCCGATGCATCGAATGCGGGCGGTTATGCAGTGGAACAATCGGCAGATTTTTTAGCGAAGCAAAAACAAAAAATAGCAGAAAGCATCGCAAAGGCCGATATCGTTATTACCACTGCACAGATACCCGGGAAAAAAGCCCCCATCCTTGTAACATCAGAAATGATAGCGCAGATGAAAAAAGGTTCATTGATTATTGATATCGCCGCCGCAACAGGCGGAAATACGGAGCTTACAAAAAATAACGAAACAATTATAAATAATGGAGTAACGATCATTGGTAATTCTGCACTCCCCTCGATGATGCCATCGGATGCGAGTAAATTATACGGGAAGAATGTGTTGAATTTTTTACAATTGCTGACCGATAAACAGGGTAACGCCGTATTGAATTTTGATGACGACCTGGTGAAGGGAGCTTGTATTACACATGGCAACAACATAACCAATGATCGTGTAAAACCAATATAATTAACATGGAAAATATTTTATCATGGATATCGCTGCACGAGGAAATGATCTACATCGTGGCACTGATGATATTTCTTGGAATTGAAGTGATAGGAAGGGTTCCGAGTGTTTTGCATACTCCACTGATGAGTGGTGCAAACGCGATTCACGGAGTAGTGATAATAGGTGCCATTATTGTTATGGGAAAAGCTGATGATAATAATTTCCTCGCGGTTATACTTGGTTTTTTAGCCGTGATATTGGGAACGGTAAACGTGGTTGGAGGTTTTGTAGTGACAGACAGAATGCTGGAAATGTTTAAGAAGAAAAAGAAATAGCAAAAAGTTATCAATGGAAGCAAGCTTACTCACTGTTTGTTACCTTATCGGATCTGTTACATTCATCATCGGGTTGAAGATGCTGTCTGACCCCGCACATGCCCGTAAAGGAAACCTGATTGCCGCAGCGGGAATGTCGATCGCAATTATCGGCACTATTTTTCTTTACCAGTCCGACGGAGAAAAATTACACAACTATTCGTGGATCTTTGGCGGACTTATCATTGGGGGACTTATTGGAACACTTACGGCAAAAAAAGTGAAGATGACTTCGATGCCGGAAATGGTTAGTGTTTTTAATGGTATGGGTGGTGCTTGTGCTTCATTAATTTCCATTGTGGAATTTGACAGGATGATTTCCTCCCCCGAGCCAATAGAAGGAGGGCATATTTTAATAATACTTCTTGGGTGTATCATTGGAACCGTGTCATTTGCTGGCAGCATGATCGCCTGGGGTAAATTGAATGGCAGTATAAAAGATTATTCTTTCCGGGGACAGCACCTCATCAACCTATTCATTTTCGCGCTCATCATTGCCGGCGCCGCGTACATGGTGTATGCGGGACAGGAAGACCTTAATCCGATATTGTTTTACACGATCATTGGCATGTCTATCATTTACGGCATTCAGTTTGTGCTGCCGATCGGCGGAGCGGATATGCCCGTAGTGATAAGCTTATTAAATTCTTTTACCGGGGTTGCTGCGGCTTGTGGTGGATTTTTATATGGCAATAAGGTAATGCTTACCGGTGGAATATTGGTGGGTGCAGCCGGCACATTGCTAACCATATTAATGTGCAAAGCCATGAACCGATCGCTTGCGAATGTGCTGATCGGTTCGTTTGGTACATCGCACGAAAAAGCGAACGGTCCCCAAAAGGATCAGGGTGCATACAAAGAAATATCTATTAACGATACCGCAGTAGTGATGAGCTACGCTGCAAAAGTCATTATAGTACCCGGATACGGCCTTGCGGTGGCGCAGGCGCAGCATGTATGTCATGAACTGGAAAAAATACTTACCGAAAAAGGAGTGGATGTTCGTTATGCCATTCACCCGGTTGCGGGTAGAATGCCCGGACACATGAATGTACTGCTTGCGGAAGCAGATGTGAGTTATGAAAAATTAATGGAGATGGACCAGGCCAATGAAGAATTCCCCACAACCGATGTGGTACTCATTCTTGGCGCGAACGACGTCGTAAACCCAGCTGCAAAAACAGATACTTCCTCACCCATATATGGAATGCCCATCCTTGATGTGGAACTCGCAAAAATGGTGATCGTTAATAAAAGAAGCATGAAACCCGGCTATGCGGGAATTGAAAATGAATTATTCTTTCAGCCTCGCACATCCATGTTATTCGGCGATGCGAAAACGGTTTTGCAGCAACTGGTTGCAGAAATCAAAACATTATAATGGCTGTGCAGGTGCTTCCCGAAAAGTTACTGCAATCATTGCAGGATGTTCCCGGATTTGATAAAGTTTCATTCCAAAGGGTACACGAAAGCGGGGAGCAGGTCACTTCCGTACGGTTCAATCCTTCTAAATTTTCGGGTGATGTAAATGCTGTTTTTGAAGGCGCCATCAAAATACCATGGAGCAGTTTTGGATACTATCTCCCTGAAAGGCCATCTTTTACCCTCGATCCATTATTACACGCAGGCGCGTATTATGTGCAGGAAGCATCGGGTATGTTCCTTGAATATTGCATTAAGCAGTGCGCGGATATATCAGGGTCGATAAAGGTTCTTGATCTGTGCGCAGCACCCGGTGGCAAATCCACAGTAATTCAATCTCTTATATCGAATGAAAGCCTGCTCGTAAGCAATGAAGTGATAAAGCCGCGTGTAAACATTTTATCGGAGAACATGATCAAATGGGGAGGAGAAAATACCGTTGTCACCAATAACGATCCAAGGGATTTCAGCAGGCTTCGCCATTTTTTCGACGTGATAGTTGTGGATGCGCCATGCTCCGGTTCGGGATTATTCAGGAAAGATCCTTGGGCCATCGATGAATGGTCGGAAGAACTGGTTAACACCTGCAGCCTGCGCCAGCAGCGCATACTGGGCGATGTGCTGCCCGCTTTAAAGCCTTCGGGCATACTCATCTATTCCACCTGTTCTTATAGCGAAAAAGAAGATGAAGACATCTGCGACTGGCTTACCGATGAAGGAAAACTGAGTTCCGTTCCGATAGCTGTTCCATCAGGGTGGAACATAACGCCAAGCTATAGCCGAAAAAATGGCGTCAAAGGTTTTCGGTTCTACCCGAATAAAATAATGGGGGAGGGGTTCTTTATTGCCTGTTTTAAAAAAGAAAAGGAAGAGGAAGCCGAACGCATGAACTATAAGCAAAAACTTACCCGGTTATCGGCCAAAGAAGAAGTGATCATTCATCCCTTATTAAAAAAGCCTGGCAAATTCAGGTTTTATCACCTCGATGCAGGTGCATTCGCATTTCCTGAAACATTGGAACACGAATTGATAGCCATTACGGCATCATTATATGTGAAAAGAGCCGGGGTGCTATGCGGAAAGCCGGCTCATGAGTCGTTTATTCCAGATCATGAACTTGCCCGTAGTACTATAATAAATGATAAA
>JBDTMM010000127.1:0-6676 GCA_039934275.1 Flavitalea sp.
GTAGTCTGTTTCATCTCTTTTAGGAGCCTCAACAACACCCTTGTCATCATTCGGAGGGGCAACGATTCCTTCATCCTTGATACCTTCCTGGTTGATGACACCAATCTTAGTGTCTTCCAGCTTTTCCATTTCCGGTGGCTTTTCTTCTTCCTTTACCTCTTCGTCTTTAACGATCTTGGGAGGAGTGAACTTTGCCATTTCGATCTTTGGAGGATCCGGAGGTTTTGGCGGCGGAGGTGGAGGTGGCTCTTCCTTTTCCTGTTGTTTAATTTCTTCAAGTTGCACTTCCTGTACAACTACCGCCTTAGAACTATCGGTGCTGGAGAAATTATTAGCCAGGAGGTATCCGATACCTATAAGAGCAAACAAAGCAAATAGTGCAACCATTGCCGTGATCATTCTTTTTCGGTAACCTTTTCTTAGCTCATAAGCTCCATACTCCTTGTTCCTACCCTCGAACACAATGTCGAGGATGTCGGCGGTAAGTATTTTGTTAGCTTCCATTATCAGTTGTTTTTTGTAAGATGCAATTAGCTGCTGAAATCCATAAGGTTTATTGTCCTGCCGCGGGCGCTGCTGCCGGTGCCGCTCCTGGTTGTGGCATTGGTGCACCACCTTCAGAAGCAGTTATCAGCTGCTGCTCGATAGAGAACAAGTCAACCATCGCATAACGTTTAACTTCATTGATCGTCATTTCATCGAGTATGTCAACTGTATTTTTATAAGTTGATTCAGGACCCGGTTTAATAACAACTACGAAGTCGTCAGCCTTGGTAGATTTCTTTTTGTTTATTATGATGTCACGTACATCTTTAAAGTTGGTGCTTTTGAAATTGGCTCCTGTTGGCTCCAGTTCACCTTCATAATAAAATATGCTGTTATTCTTACTAAGCATGAGGGTCAACGCGCCGGAAGCCTTAACCTTATTTTGTTCCTCGGGTTTGTCAGTATCCTTTGGAAGAATAAGTTTCATAGCCGTTGGCTGGCTCATGGTAGTAGTGAAGATGAAGAAGGTGATGAGCAGAAAGCCCAGGTCAACCATCGGAGTAAGATCTACACGGGTGGAAAGTTTCTTTGCTTTTTTAACCCCTGGTCCTTTTTTATGCCCCCCACCCGAGGTATCCATTTCTGCCATAAAATAAAATTTTTCGTTTTATAAAATCAACCTTCAGTCAATCACTTTTCCCTTGTTTTGTAAAGGTCGGTACCCGGAGGTACGCCTTCAGGATCGGTGATCATCTGGAATTTGAATATCTCGTTTTTCTTAAAGGCATCTATCACTCCTTTAAAAGATGGATACTTCGCCTCATTGTCGCCCTTTACCAGCAAGCTCATCTTCTCACCCTTGAAGGCCTCTTGGGCCGCACGCACCCACACAGCGAGCTCGTTGTTCAGCGTATCCGTTACCGGGATACCTGGAAGAGCCAATTTCGCTGCCGTTTCTGCGGGTTGGTCAAGATAAGATTTCAGCTGGCTAAAAGGAACACCCACATACGCAGCGGGGCGCATGAAAGACTTCTTTTCTGCAGGAGTCAGGTTCAGCCCTTTCAGTTCGTTGACCTTATCGATCACCTCCTGTTTTTGTTCTGCTGCATCATCCGACATCGAGAAATAAATGCTTCCTTTTTTATCCATCGTAATCATCACCACTTTCTTCTGCTCTGCCGGGTTGGTAGAAACAGATTTTGGAGTGGTAACCGCCAACGCTTCCGCAGGTTTAAACTTGGTGGTTAAGATGAAGAATGAAAGTAAAAGAAAAGCCACGTCGCACATTGCTGTCATGTCTACAGAAGTGCTTTTCCTTGGTAACTTAAATTTCGGCATGATTAAATATTTCAGGTTCTGATATGAGATTACAATTCATACATTTTCCATAACGCACGCTACGCCATTTCTTTATTTGTATAAAGAAGCGAAGCTCTGTGTAAGTGTGAATCCTGATTCGTCGATACCGTAAGTGATTGCATCAATTCTTGTTGTGAATACGTTGTACATGATAATGGCGAGCGCGGATGTACCAATACCAAGCGCTGTGTTGTACAATGCTTCCGAGATACCTCTTGAAAGTTCCGCAGCAGCATTACCACCACCTTCTGCACCAAGTGCGGCAAATGAAGTAATCATCCCGATTACCGTTCCCAATAGCCCTAGAAGCGTTGCAACGGATGCAATGGTTGAAAGGAACACGAGATTTTTTTCCAGCATCGGCAGTTCGAGCGCAGTAGCTTCCTCTACCTCTTTCTGAATGTTCAATACTTTCTGATCGGTGTCAAGTTCTGATGAAGACATCATTTCTTTGTACTTGCGAAGTCCCGCTTTCATAACGTTTCCTACGCTTCCTCTCTGCCTGTCACACTCTGCAATAGCCTGGTCAACGTTCTTGTTGGCGAGGTGATACTGCACCTTGCGGATGAACTCTGCAATGTTGCCCGTTCCTGTAGCCTTTGTAATAGTAAGAAAACGTTCGATTACGAAAACAATAACTGTCAGTAAAGAGGCAAGCAGTACCGGTACAATGATACCCCCTTCATACATCCTCACCATTCCACTCTTTGGTCCCTTGTGATTTGGCCAGAAACCGCCATTTGGATCAGGGTTGGTGAAATTCCCTGGGGCTCCGAGAATAAAACGCCAGATTACATAGCCTGCAATAATGCACGCAACGGGTGCCACCCAGGAAATTGAATTACTCTTCTTAAGTGGTTGAACTGATGAGCTACTCTTGGAAACAACTGATGCAGTTGGTTTTGTTTCAGCCATAATTGTTTGTTTTTAGTGTTTGAAATTTAGATCTGTTTGTAGATGAATTTTGATAGCCTTACAATTCTAAGGAAAAACTTTTTCCCGGTAACAATATTAATAACAAAAATTTTTCAAAGGGCACACAATATACTTTAAATATCAATTGTGCTGCATAAAAAATAAGGGTTTTCCGTTTTCATTATCTTCATTTAATATTATTACTTATTTACATTAGTCATGACCATGAATTATGCCGTGCGGAAGCTGATGATTTTGGCCTTTTTTTTAACATTCATCAGTGCAGCTTACTCTCAGAATAAAAAAACCATTCCACCTACTCCGGATACAACCCGTCCTGTTGCTGTGATACTTACATCACCGCCTAAATCAGGACTAAGGCCCTACAAGGAATTGATTACAGATAAGACTGTTACAAAAAAAGGATTGGTCTGGGTTCACAGGAATGAAGAAAAATGGTATTTCGAAATTGGTGACACCCTGCTCAACCGCGATATACTTGTAGTTAACAGGATCGCAAAAGCGCCAGCCAATACTCGCTCCGGCTCATTTGGGTATGCCGGGGATGAAATTAATGAAAATGTGATAAGGTTTGAGAAAGGTCCCAATAATAAAATTTTTCTGCGCAGTATTTCTTATTCCGTGTATGCACAGGACACCGCCGGACCCATGTATAAATCGGTGATGAACTCTAACGTTCAGCCCATTATCGCAGCATTCGACATCAGGGCCTTCGCAAAAGAAAATACCGGTTCGGTAATAGAAGTCACAGATCTATTAAACAGCGACAACGACATTTTCTTTTTTGCAAATTCCTACAAAGCCGCCCTGCGCGTGGGCGGATTGCAGCCCGACAAATCATATACTGTAGAAATTAATACGTACCCAATCAATACAGAGATCAGAACAGTGAAAACGTATTCGAGAACCTCGGGCAGCGCCGTTGGCGGATTACCATCGGGGTACTCCACCTTTGAGCTCAACAGCTCCATGGTGCTGCTGCCCTCTTTGCCAATGAGGCCGCGCTATTTTGATGACCGCGTTTCGTATTTAACTACCGAATACACCGACTTTGACGTGGATCCCCAGGGGGTAAAAAATATTAGCATTATCACCCGCTGGAGAATGGAACCAAAAGCGGAAGACGTGGAGAAATATAAAAACGGCGAGCTGGTAGAACCAAAAAAGCCCATCATATTTTATATAGATCCTGCCACACCCACCAAATGGGTGCCCTATTTAATCCAGGGAGTGAACGACTGGCAGAAGTGTTTTGAAAAAGCAGGGTTTAAAAACGCCATCGTAGCGAAACGCGCACCTACAAAAGAAGAAGACTCCACCTGGAGCCTCGAGGATGCGCGATATTCAGCCATCGTGTACAAACCCTCCGACGCGCATAACGCCGAAGGACCACATGTGCACGACCCGCGTACGGGTGAAATATTAGAGTCGCACATTAACTGGTACCATAACGTACTTAGCCTGCTGCACCGCTGGTATATGATACAGGCAGGAGCCTCCGATCCCAGGGCCAGGAAAATTCAGCTCGATGATTCACTGATGGGGCAACTTGTGCGGTTTGCATCGGCACACGAAGTAGGGCACACCCTGGGGCTGCCGCATAATATGGGCGCATCGTTTGCAACCCCCATTGAGAAACTGCGCGATAAAAAATGGCTCGCAAAAAATGGGCACACCTCATCGATCATGGACTATGCCCGATTTAATTATGTTGCCCAGCCCGAAGACAGCGTAGGCGAAATGGGGTTGTTACCCAGGATTGGCGACTACGACCTATGGTCGATAGAATGGGGCTACCGGCTGTTCTTTAACAAAACATCGGAAGAAGAAAAAAAGATCCTCAACGACTGGGTAAAAAGCAAATCATCGAACCCGAGATTGCGCTTTATCCACGATGATAATTTTGACCCGCGCGCACAGGCAGAAGATTTAGGAGACGATGCCATGAAGGCCGGCACCTATGGAATAAAAAACCTGAAAAGAATTATCCCGCAATTACCCGCCTGGTTGAGTGCAAGCGGCGAAAATTTCGCCCGGCTCGAGGATATTTATAACGAAGCCGTGAGCCAGTATTCGCGGTATCTGGCCCATGCAATAATGAATATCGGCGGGGTATATGTAGATGAGAAAACTTCCGATCAAACAGGGCCGGTGTACAGGGTGGTGCCCAGGACGGTGCAGAAAGAAGCAATGGTGTTTATCAGGAAAAATCTTTTTGAAACACCTGCCTGGCTGATGGATAAAAAGATATTGAATTTAACTACCTCACCTGTCAATGATCGCATCAGTTCCATGCAGGATAGTTATTTGGGGTCGATGCTAATTACTACGAGGCTGCAAAGAATAATTTCTGCCGGCAACAGGGAAAAAAACACTTACCAGCTGGACGAATATTTTGAAGACCTTAAAACTGGGATATGGTCCGAATTACCGACGCATAAACCAATTGATAATTTTAAACGCAATTTGCAGAAGTCCTTTGTGGAAAGACTGATTAATATTGTAAATCCGCAGGCTTCGGGAGGAGGATTTTATATTACACTCGGACCGGTTACCGAGCCAAAAAAATCCGATATCTATTCGGTGGCAAAAGCCACACTTAAATCACTGCGCAAGGATATTAATAAGGCACTGCCGGACTATTCGGATAAAATGAGCAAGTATCATTTGGAGGATGTGTTGGAGAGGATTGACAAAGTGCTGAAGAAGGATTAACGTCATGATTGCGCGCAAGGGCGCAAAGGATATGTTTAAAGACCATTGCGGCTTTGCGATTTCTTTGCGCCTTTGCGCGCAATCTTATTGCTCTTTGCGTGAAACAACCCCGGAAAACAATTCACTCATACCTCAACGCTTCAATAGGATTTAATCTCGAAGCTTTATACGCGGGATACAGCCCTGCGAGCAATCCCACTACAGAACATATTAAAACCCCTAGCCCCACCCACTCCCACGGCACCACGAAACTCGTATTTAAAAAGAGAGAGAAACTATTTCCAACGATCACTCCCAATATCACTCCGAAAAATGCACCAAGCAAACTGATAATGATCGCTTCGAATAAAAATTGCTGGCGCACATTGCTTTGCCTGCCGCCAATTGCTTTTACTAATCCTATTTCTTTGGTACGCTCGGTAACCGCCACCAGCATAATATTCATTAGCCCGATCGCTGCGCCCATGAGTGTGATAAATCCAATGATCAGCGCCGCACCAGTGAGGTAACTCAGCTGGCTCAATAATAATTCTACAAAGCTGTCGCTTTTGTCGATGGTGAAATTTTCGGTTTCTGTGGTACCAACTTTCCTTATCGGCCTGAATGTTGCGGTTGCTTCGCCGATAGCCGCATCCATGTTCCTGAGATCATCGACCTTTACCTGGATATTAAAAGACGCATTTTGATTGCTATTAAAAAAACGCTGCGTGTTTTTGTAAGTGGTCACCACCACATTATCCCAACTGAATCCTAACGAAGATCCCTTTTCATCCAGCGTACCAATGATCCTGAACGGAATATTATTTACCCTGATTATCCTTTCAAGAGGATACTCTAAACTTTTACCGAATAATTTTTTTGCAATGTCGCTGCCTATAAGACAAACATTTCTTCCACTGCTGAGGTCGAGATTATTAAAAGGCCTGCCGAATGCAAGCGAGTATCCATTCTGTTCAATAAAATTTTCATCGCTGCCATATATGCGTACCGTGGGATTTGTTTTTTTACTTCCCATCGACACCACCCCGTTGCGGGTACCAAAAATGTTTACGCACACTTTTGCAGGGAAATGAAAATTTTCTTTAAACCGCTCTGCTTGTTCGCGGGTAATCGGTTTGCCGTTGTTAGACGATTTGTCTTTGCGCTTGCCCTTCTGCTCTCTTTTTAATCCTTCCCCGCG
>JBDTMM010000128.1:0-6655 GCA_039934275.1 Flavitalea sp.
AGGCAGAAACTTACGGCACCTGAAGAGCGCAGCATCCGGATCTGGCCACACGACAGAGTGGGAGATATAGTTATTTTTGCAGCAGTATTTGGCTTCATGGGAGCCAAGATCTTTCACAACCTGGAGAATTGGAACGAGTTCTGGAAAAATCCTATTGAAGCGCTTTTGTCGTTTAGCGGTTTAACTTTTTATGGGGGACTAATATGTGCCGCCATTGCCATATATTTTTACGCCAAAAAACATAAAATCGGTTTCAGGTATCTCTGCGATGCCATGGCCCCCACGCTGCTGCTCGCTTATGCGCTTGGAAGGATTGGCTGCCAGGTTTCCGGAGACGGGGACTGGGGTATTCTTAACAGCGCCTATGTATCTACCCCTGAAGGAACCGTGGTTGCGGCGGACGACGCCACGTTTAAACGTGTCTTTAACCAGGACACTACCATTTACATGCAGCAGTCGGGGTTTAGGTCTGCGGCTGAAATACAACATACACACGTGGAAGCACCTACATGGTTCCCGAAGTGGATGGTGGCCTACAACTTCCCCCATAATGTAATCAATGAAGGGGTGGCCATCAAGGATTGCACGGGACAGTACTGTCATCAGTTACCCATACCCGTTTTTCCCACCGCGTTTTATGAAACCATCGTTTGCCTGCTCCTTACTGGTATGCTTTTTTTGTTGCGGAGCCGTATGAAGGTTCCGGGTACCCTGTTCGCGGTGTATTTAATTTTCAATGGAATTGAAAGATTTTTCGTGGAAAAGATCAGAGTAAATACACAATATCACTTTTTTGGGCTGCATCCTACACAGGCTGAACTCATTAGTTCGCTACTTGTAATCGCTGGAATCGTTATGCTAATAGTGTTTCCAAAAAAACATCCCAGAGTCAATACCATCTAAGGCAATTTCAACGTTTAGAATTTTTTAACACTATAAGGAGCACCTTTTTGTGCCGTATGGAGTCTAATAATATAGAACACAACAATTTTTTTCTCATAAGCAGTTAGTTTTGGTACGAGGCCCTATTTCCATGGGGCCTCTTGTTTTTTATCCCCTTCTTCCTTTTCCCCATTCCCTTCCTTCTTATCTTTATGAAAACTTCTGTTATGCCATCATTCGATATAGTTAGCAAAGTGGAATTGCAGGCCCTTGACAATGCGGTGAACGTAGTAAAGAAGGAGATCACCAACCGCTTCGATTTTAAAAACAGCCACGTAGTGATAACCCTGGATAAAAAAGAGTACAGACTAAATATTGAAACGGACGACGACATGAAAATGGGCCAGCTCACCGATGTGCTTGTGAGTCGTGCGCACAAACAGGGGATTTCACCTGAAGCCTTTGACTTTTCAAAAGAAACTTATCCGAGTGGTAAGGTGGTTAAGAAAGAAGTGAGCGTGCGCAACGGGCTTAATCAGGAGGATGCAAAGAAGATCACCAAACTCATTAAGGAAAGCGGCTTAAAGGTGCAGGCTCAGATTATGGACGATCTGATAAGGGTAACGGGCAAGAAGCTGGACGATTTGCAGGCAGTCATCAAACTTTCGCAGGAGGCTAACCTTGGGTTGCCGCTGCAGTTTACTAATATGAGGAACTAAGCGGCTTTACCTGGTGTTTCGTGCGAAGTCGCAAAGAATGGCTTTGCGTGAAACCTGCCACAATATTTGGCAGAAAGACCATTATCTACTAATTTTGCCGTCCTAATAAACAGTACGGCCAAATCCGTACTAACCATAACAAAGCATCATGAAAAAGGAAATACATCCAAAAGGATACAGATTAGTAGTTTTTAAGGACATGAGTAATGGTAATACTTTTCTCAGCCGCTCTACCACCAATACAAGGGAAACCCTGAAGTGGGACGATGGTAATGAATACCCTCTTGTAAAGCTTGAAATTTCAAATACTTCCCATCCCTTCTTTACCGGCCAGAAAATGCTGGTGGATACTGCCGGTCGTATAGACAAGTTCAAGAAACGTTACGAGAAGAAAGCTTAATCTGCTTAACGCTATATAAAAGTCCCGCTGTTAGCGGGATTTTTTGTTTGCATTATATCAATTCAAGTGTAGATTTAAGTATGAACCCATTTTTGCTCACAGGAAAGGATCTGGAGGAAAATCTTTTTCCCCTTGCGCTTACTCGCTCCGTGGCAGACATTAGGGTTGGAATACTCACCATCCGACAGAAGTGGGAGAAATATCTTGGTCGAAAAATCGAAACAGCGGAAGAGAATCCACGGGTGCAACAACATGCGAACATTCTATCTGCCAATGTTCTTCCTTCGGAGAAATTCATCGATTCATTGTTTAATGAAGATGGCAGTATTTCGGGTGATGCAGACTGGGGATCGGTAAGGATCATTCAAAATCCTACTCACATTTATTTGCATAACGATTGGGCCATACGTGAAGATTATAAATTGATCACTGCTAACCGCAAGAGTGCTACAATACCAGCGGGTGTACAAACAATTTCACCGGAAAATATATTTATAGAAGAAGGTGCGAAACTTTCACATTGCATACTCAATGCAGAAAACGGCCCGATATACATTGGTAAGGATTCCGTGATCATGGAAGGCGCGATGATACGCGGACCGTTTGCACTTTGCGAAAAAGCAGTTGTGAAAATGGGTGCCAAAATATATGGTGCTACCACTATTGGTCCGCAGAGTGTTGTTGGGGGAGAAATAAAAAACTCGGTTATTTTCGGGTATTCCAATAAGGCGCACGACGGATATCTTGGTGACAGTGTGTTGGGAGAATGGTGTAACCTTGGCGCAGGAACCTCCAATTCAAATGTAAAAAATAACGCCGGCGAAGTAAAGATATGGAACCATAAACAACAGCAAATGGTTTTGGCGGGAGTAAATAAATGCGGATTGATCATGGGTGATTATTCGCGCGCGGCAATAAATACTTCTTTTAATACTGGTACAATAGTGGGCATTTGCGCGAATGTTTTTGGTGATGGACTAACGCCGAAGTTCATCCCAAGTTTTACCTGGGGCGCAAAGGGACTTACCAGGTACGAATTTGACAAAGCGCTCGCAGATATCGGCAACTGGAAGAAGTTGAAAGGAACCAGTTTGGGGGAAGCAGAAAAAAGAAAATTGAGGTTTATATTTGATCAAAATTAAAATTGCCTGATGAGAAAACAAATCGCTGCAGCTAACTGGAAAATGAATGGCAATATTACTCAGGCCACTACTCTTTTGCACGATGTATTTAAGGGTGATCTGGAACTTGCGATGCACCAGGAAGCCATTTTTGCCGTGCCTTTTCCATTTTTGATGATGGCCGAAAGAGCGGTGGTGAATAGAGGAGGTTATTTTATTGCTGCACAAAATTGTTCCTCAAAATCCTCAGGTGCCTATACAGGTGAAACCTCTGTAGAAATGCTGAAATCGATAGATATAAAACATTGCATTGTTGGGCACAGTGAAAGAAGGGAATATTTTAATGAATCCAATATTGTACTTGCAGATAAAGTAAACCTGTGTTTGCATGCCGACATTATCCCGATATTCTGTTGCGGCGAGCCGTTAAATATCCGCGAAGCAAATACTCAGGATCATTATGTAGAGATGCAGATCAGGGAATCTTTATTTCATTTGTCTGCCGACCAGGTACAGAAAGTTGTGATCGCTTATGAACCCATCTGGGCGATTGGTACGGGTAAAACCGCCTCCACGGCACAGGCGCAGGAAATGCACGAATACATCAGGGGTGTGATACAAAAACAATACGGAGTATCCGTGGCCAATGTAATCTCCATTTTATATGGTGGAAGTGTGAAAGCTAATAATGCTGCGGAACTTTTCGCATCGAAGGATGTGGATGGAGGACTTGTTGGTGGAGCATCTTTGATTGCTGCGGATTTTATTCAGATTATAAAGGCCCTGAAGAATTAGCATTGTTCAATATTTATAATGAAGCACATTTTATGGCTGGCAAGCTGGTACCCTGATAAACTTCAACCCCTTCATGGTGACTTTGTCGAACGTCATGCAAGGGCGGCTTCATTATACAACCGCATTTTCATATTACACCTGGTAAAGGATAACAAAAGCCTTACTTCCGGAAAATTTCATCTCGAAAAAAGAAAATACAACGACAACTGCAATGTTACTATCCTTTATTACAAACCATTTTCCGATATTGTTATTATTGAAAAATTATTATCGGGACTGAGGTATTTTATATTTTTTTCTGAGCTGATACGCGAACATATACACGAGTTTGGCAAACCGGATTTAATACACGTTCATGTTTCGTGGAGGGCGGGGTTACTCGCCTGGTATTTCCAGTGGAGGTATAAGGTGCCTTACGCTGTATCGGAACACTGGACTATTTTTTTAAAAGAAGCACGCCAGGAATATTCATCAGCCTCTGTTTTTTCGCGATGGATGATCGGCCGAATATTTAAACGCGCTAAAAAAACATCTGCAGTAAGCGAAGTACTATCAACAACATTGGCAGAAAGATTTAAAATAAAAAAGCCTTTTATCGTTCCTAATGTAGTAGACACCACTTTGTTTATACCAAAAGAAAATAAAGAGAGGAGTATTTTCACCTTTATTCATATCTCTGAACTTACAAAGGCCAAAAATGGAGCGGAAATAATACACGCTGTTAAATTATTAAGTCACAATACTGATCAGTTATTTGAATTGGTATTATATACTCCAATTGATAAATCTTTGATTAGGCTGATCAGTGCACTTCAACTTGAAAACCATATCAGGCTTGAAGGTTATGTGCCGCACGTCATTATTGCTGCAGAAATGTCAAAGGCCGATTGCCTTATCCTTTATTCTACCTATGAAACCTTTGGCTGCGTGGTGATCGAAGCAAATGCATGCGGGCTGCCTGTTATTGTAAGCGACATCCCCGTGATGCATGAAGTAATTGATAATACAATGGGAATATTTGTTGCATTGAACAACCCGGCATTACTCGCCGAAAAGATGTTATGGATGATGAACAATCATCTTACCCAATTTAATAGCGAACGGATAGTGTCCGTTACCGAAAAAAAATTCGGCATGAAAACGATCGGAGAAAGGTTCGATGAATTTTACAAGGGTTAATTGTTCTTAACGTCCCAAACCAGCGCACTTGCACCAAGGATTGCCGCATCGGCTTCCCTTAAATGGCTCACGAGTATCTTCACTTTATTTTGAAATACCTGGATCACATTTGCTTCCATGTTTTCACGCGTGGGTTTTAATATCCAGTCGCCGGCTTTTGTTAGTCCTCCGAATAATATAATTGCTTCGGGGCTGGAGAACATTACAAAATTGGCAAGGGCGAGTCCTAATATTTCTCCGGTGTACCGAAATACTTCCTGTGCAAGTTCATCCCCACTTACCGCGGCTTCGTAAACTTTTAAGGAATCGATCTGTTCTACTGGTATCTGGTGAAGGGAACTGACCTTATCGGTTTTTGCGAGCATTTCGATAGCCGTTGCACGCACACCTGTTGCAGATGCATAACTTTCAAGCGAGCCGCGTTTCCCGGTACCTTCGTGCATTCGTCCGTTCGGAATGATGATGGTGTGACCGAGTTCACCCCCAAATCCATCATGACCCAATATGATCTTTCCGTTGGCTACTATACCGCTGCCGACTCCAGTACCAAGGGTGATCATTATAAAATCTTTCATTCCTTTTGCTGCGCCGTACATCATTTCACCAATGGCTGCAGCATTTGCGTCGTTGGTTAGAAATACGGGTAGCTTGAACTTGTGTTCCATCAGTTTGGAAAAAGGGATGATGCCCTTCCACGGAAGGTTGGAGGCATATTCGATAGTTCCCGTGTAGTAGTTCCCGTTAGGAGCACCTACTCCAATACCTTTGATACGGCCGGAACCGCCGGCAGATTGTATCATTGTGTACACGTGATTGTACAGTTCATCAATGAACTTTTCAACTTCTTTATGATTCCTTGAAGATATTTCGCTGGAAAAGAGAATATTACCATTCCTGTCTACAATTCCAAATTTTGTTCCTGTGCCACCGATATCTATACCGATAGCAAGTTGCTCCAACGATGAAGTTTCTTTCGCCATTATTGAAAATACTTACTTATGTGTCCGCCACTAATCTGCTGATCAAAACTCATCTCCTGTGCCTGCAAATAAGCGTTTTGATTCAGAGCATGAAATGCAAGATACGCGAAGCGGTTAATCTTCGTATCATCAAACTTCCCCAATAGCGGGAAATATATTGAGAAATAAATTTCTCAATTAAACCGAGTAGTGCCGGCAGTTTTAACATCGCAAAAAATATTACGACGAACATAAAAGGTTCTGCAAAGAATAAAATAAAGTGTTTTACTGTTACCGAGCGATCTTGCTATCGTCTTTTAGTCCACCGAAAATTACAATACTAACTACTCATGACCCAGCACTATTCCCATTGAATTAATTCCACCGAGTGGGTAAACAATGTGCCGGATTCGGGTGCTGTGCAACGACGAAGTGCTATGAGCTGATATGCTGTAAGGAGAAACCGAGGGCTATTGTTAAAAGATCCATGAGTACCCTGGCTGGGTGGCTGAAAAAGATGTTGAAATAAAGGCCATTGCTATGGCTCCGATAACCGAAATGCCAAAGATCCAGAAACAGCCCCTGCCCTTCGCCCAGCTT
>JBDTMM010000129.1:0-6634 GCA_039934275.1 Flavitalea sp.
GGACAGAATGAAATTAGACTGAAGACTTTTAATTTTAAAACTGTCAAATATGAAAAGGAAAGAATTACAGAGACCCTAATTGTATCCATTCTCAATTAGTACGATGTCCAAATCAACAAAAATAAATAAGCGGTAACGTGCACTAATCGGCAGAAATAGCTCATCAATAACCAAAGGGAGTGAAATTGGTATAAATATCTGAATTGATAAAAATGTTTTTACGAAAACGATAATAGGAAATCAGTAATTCTTTAATGGTGACTTTTTAATAATCTCGTAATTCGGTTTTCCTTTGTCACCCTTTAACCTTCTCGCCAACCTCATTTTATATTTAGTCATATCACCTTCAGGTGGCACCAAAGGAAAGAATTCCTTCGGTGAACACTCGAACACTTTTGCCAGAATACCAATGTGGCGAAGACTATATTTCGCGCGTTCCCGCAAACTTTCAATTTTTCCAACAGCTCCTTCTGATAATCCCAGCTCAATAGAAAGAGCCACCTGCGACCATTCCTTATCCGCTCGCAATTGACGGACTTTATTAATCACATACAGATCAATTTCTGATATGATGATTTCAATTATTTCCGTTTTTCCTCGCATATGGCAAGTACACCAGAATAAAAAAAAATAACACATCCACATGTGGGAGTATTATAAATTACCTTATATTGCAACCGGTACATTTAAAACCGTAGTATGGATTATTCCATACTTTTGCGATCCTTCATAAAATTATTTGAAGCATTCGCTTGGTGTTCCGCTATTGAAACCTCGGAAATTTCTATATAGCACACGGAACAATAAGACGAATGCCCACGCTAAGGCGTGGGCTCTCTTATCGTGTGCGGTTTCCTCCGAGGTACCCAATAGCAGTAAGTTGAGTTCCACGCCTGTTTTTTTGGTTAAGGCTCTTTAATTAAAACAGGACAGATACATAACTCAATTGCAGGAACGCCGGGCTTCACCTCAAACCTCGGCTTATGCAACCTTATCCTGTTCATTCCCTTTCAATTTCAAAGATTCTTCTGTTTGCAGTCAAACGCCGAAATCCGGAATAGACTTGGATGTCCGTGATGCTGTATAAATAGCGGCGATTCTCCTCCTCTGGTCACAAACGTTTTTCCAGCGATTTCTTTTTACTAAAAACTTGCAACATGAAAAGTGTACTCTTTTTCATAACGGTCATCCTTATGTCCGATCTATCGGCCTGTGCGCAAACTGCTGTTACCAAAATAAACGCTCCACAAACCTACAACATCGGTGACGACGTCTCCGGCCTTCCACTCAACAAGATCATTCGATACCCCGCCAGGCAAACCACAATCGGGGCGCTGCATGGCAAATTAATCATTCTCGACTTCTGGGCAACCTGGTGTTCCCCATGCGTGGCCGCTTTTACAAAGTTCGAGGAGATACAAAAGAAATGGCCAGAACAAGTGCTGATCCTGCCCGTCACCAGTGAGTCTACTGCAGTGGTGGAACACTTCTTTGAAAGAAAAAAATCATTTTCCCTTCCCTCCCTGGTGGAAGATTCCACACTGGTAATACATTTTCCTCATACCGTCATTCCACATGAAGTGATCATCGATGCAGCGGGCAAAGTGGTCGCCATCACGGGCAGCGAAGAAATCACATTGGAATCCATCGAACGCTTGTTGGTTCACCAACCCATCGCACTTGAGACGAAGAAGGATATCATGAATTTCCGGATGGACATGCCGATGTTGATAGACAGCAACAACGGCATGGATCATACGATCCTGTTCCGGTCAATGGTAATGCCACACGTGGAGGGGGTTGCTTCCCTCAGCTCTCCGTTCACCATTATGAATGGACAGGTGGTGGGATTTAACATGGTGAATAGCCTGATCCCTCACCTCTATTTGTTCGCGCTCAACCGTCCGCAGGAATGGATGTTTTCCAGGCTGGTGATGGAAAATATACAGGATCCCAATAGTATTCGTTCTGAGAACCAGGAGGACTACGTAAGTGCGAGCGGACCATGGGGAAAGAAAAATGCTTATAGTTACGATCTTATCGCGCCCGGTTTGAATGACGCGGAACGAAAAACCATGATGTTGCAAACACTCAATGCGTTCTTTGGGCAGGCGAGAAACCTATCCGGTTCACTCGCGTTGCGAACCGCGGATGCTTATGAATTACGCCTCACCGGTAAAAAAATACCGGCACCCACATCCGATACCAAAGTAGTGTATACAGACGAAGAGGGGAATGAAACCAGTCAGCAGATGACTATGCCGGAGCTCTGCGTGTATATAGAAAACAATATCCATGAACCCGTAGTGGACCTTACGCGATCCACTGCTACCATCGATATCACCATTAGCAAAACCCTGTTGAGGGCCATCAAAAAATCCGATCCTTCGGCATTGAAAACACTACTCGCGGAATACGGCCTCTACCTCGTCAGGGCCAGACGCCAGGTAGAAGTCCTCCTGTTCAAAAAGAAATAGTCACTACCAAAATATTGCTTATGAAGTACAAACTGTTTATAATAATCATTTTATTAAACCAATACTGCTTTGCCCAAAAAGACTCTACCGTTAAAGATTCTGTCAAAGTGCTAGAGGAAGTCGTATTCAGTACCGGATATCAAAAAATTCCCAGAGAACGAGCGACTGGTTCCTTCGATGTGGTAAATAATAAATTAATCAACCGTTCAGTGAGTCCCGATATTATTAGTCGTTTAAGGGGTGTGGCGTCCAGCACAACGTTCAATCGAGTGAACAACCAGGATCAATTGACTGTCCGCGGTGTAAGCACGCTTTATTCAAACCAGCAACCGCTGATCGTGGTGGACAATTTCCCGTACGAAGGATCACTGGACAATATCAATCCTAACGACGTAGAGAATATTACGATCCTGAAAGATGCAGCAGCAGCTTCGATATGGGGAGCGAGGGCGAGCAATGGGGTGATCGTGATCACCACCAAAAAAGGAAAGCTGAATACAGGGCCGGTAATAAATTTCAACAGCAACATTACGACTACCAATAAAAAAGATCTGTATTACCTGCCGGTGATGAAGTCTACGGACATCATCGACATCGAAGAATTGTTGTTTAACAACGGCGCCTATGACAACGACTTTTTGTACAATCCCTCCGCGCCTCATTCACCGGTGGTGGAGCTGCTGAATAAGGCCCGCAATGGAACGATCACTCAGGAAGAAGCCACCAGTAAAATAAATACGTTTCGCACCATTGATAACCGTGCCGATTTAGAAAAGTATGCTTATCATAAACCCATCCAGCATCAATATGCTTTAAACATCTCTGGTGGCTCGGAAACGAATGACTATTACCTCGGGTTGGGATACGACCGCGGTGCGGATGACTTTAAAGCGCGAAATGAAAGGATATCGGTTGACATCCAGAACAATTTTCACCTTAATAAGCGATTATTGCTGTCTACCGGCCTTGTGTACACGCAGCATCATGACCTCAGTGCTCTTTTTCCGGCAACCAGTGCGATCTACCCTTATGAAAGGATGGTGGATCACAATGGCCAGCCATTGCCGGTGACATATAATTATTCCGACACTTACAACGCGGATAAACGGTCACACGGCTTCCTGGATGAATCGTTCTCTCCACTTGATGAGGCAAAACAAAATCATACGGTATTCAATAATAAAGAAACACGCTTAAGTGTGGCAATAGATTACAAAATACTAAAAGGTTTAAGCGGTACGGCAACCTATCAGTACCAACAGCAGCAGGCATCGACATCGACACTGCACGATGCGTCCTCCTGGTTTACGCGCGATAATATTAACAAGTATACCCAGGTAGATCCTATTTCCGGTGCTGTCACTGACCGCCCGGTTCCATTGGGTTCCATCCTGGAGCAGGAAAACGCTGCTTCCGTGGCGCACAACGGTCGGTTGCAGTTAAACTATTTGCTGGAAAGCGGCCGCCACCAGTTATATGCACTGGCGGGTGTGGAGGCAAGGCAGGTGACTGCTAACGGCAACGGTCAAACGCTGTATGGATACGATCCGAATACGGGCAACAGTATCCCCGTGAATTATAATGAACCCTATCCCGTTCCCCCTTATGGGTTCGATGAAAAGATCAACGGTGCCCCCAGCACAAATGCGGAAAGTCTCGACCGTTTTCGATCGGTTTTTTCAAATGCTTCCTATACCTATAATAAAAAATACACCCTCACTGCCAGCGCCCGAAAGGACGCGTCTAATTATTTTGGCGTGCGTACCAATCAGCGGGCGGTGCCTTTGTGGTCCACCGGGGCAAAGTGGGATATCTCTAAAGAAGATTTTTACCGGGTCAGCTGGTTACCGCAATTACAACTGCGCGCGACTTATGGTTTTAGTGGCAACGTTAATAAATCCCTTACCGCACTCACCACGATCCTCAATCAGGGTATCAATTTTTTCAACGAAGCGTATTCCCGGATCACCAATCCTCCCAACGCGGACCTTCGCTGGGAAACTACCCGGACCATCAATTATGGGATCGATTTCGGTTTACGCAATGCGCGCCTGTATGGTTCCCTGGAATATTACAACAAGAAAGGAGATGGCCTTTTCGGATCGGCGATCATCGACGGCACGACCGGCCAGGCGGATGGTTCGGGCAGGTCGCTATTTAAAGGCAATGTGGCCAATATGAAAGGCGGTGGAATGGATCTCAAAATAAACAGCCTTAATATAGATCGTAAATTAAGGTGGACTACCATGTTGTTGCTCAGTTCCGTACACGACAAGGTTACCCATTATAACCTCGTGCCGACGGTATATGATTTATTCAATGGCGTCGTTACGCCATTGGTGAATTACCCGGTGTATTCTCTCTTCAGTTATGAATGGGCAGGACTGAGTGCTACCGGTGACCCACAGGGTTTCGTAGACAAACAGGTAAGTACGGATTACTCCAAATTAATTTCGCCAAAACCAACCGACCTTGTATTTAATGGAAGGGCAACACCAAAGGTTTTTGGTTCGCTAAATAATGAGTTTAGCTGGAAAGGTTTTTCTGTGTCTGCCCTTATTAGCTGGAAACTGGGCTATTATTTCAGGAGAAACTCCATCCAGTACAACGACTTATTCCAGTCACTCGTCACGCATTCGGACTATTACCAACGATGGCAGAAAACAGGTGATGAATCGAATACCAACATTCCCGCTTTTGGCTATCCTGCTGTTGTAGGCCGCGATGCGTTTTACCGGTTCTCCTCCGCGCTAACGGAAAGAGCGGATCACATTCGTTTGCAGGATATCCGCGCCGCCTACACCTTCGGCGGGAATTATTTAAATGCAAAGGGTGTGCACGATCTGCAATTATACCTGTACGTAAACAATCCCGGACTCATCTGGAAAAAAACGGGTGCGGCACTCGATCCCGACTACAATACCATTGTTCCACCTGCACTCGGCATATCAGCAGGAATTACCGCCCGTTTTTAAAACCTTCAAAAGCACCACATGAAAAAATTACTTGTTCTATTCCTCATTTTTATTCTTGGCAGTTCCTGCAGCAAGGAATGGCTTGATGAACGATCCAACAAAGGACAAACCACTCCCTCTAACCTTGATGACCTCCAGCAAATATTAAATAATGCAGACATCCTAAACGGCATTAACACCGGCATGAGTCTCGTAGAATTGCTTGAAAGCGGTACCGATGATCATATCCTTTCGCAATACCTGTATGACATTCTCGCACCGTACCAACCCGATGTATTCAATGCTTATATTTTTGCGCCGGATATTTTTTCCGGTAAAACGGACATGGATGTTTGGAACATTCCCTACCAGCGCGTGTATATCGCGAACGTGGTGCTGGACAAATTAAAAGAACTCACTACTCAGGACATGATTTCCTACAATCGCATCAAAGGCGAAGCGTTGTTTCATCGCGTGAATAGTTTTTACTGGCTGTCACAAACCTACATGGAAGCATACGATGCAACCAATGCAAAGACCAAACCGGGTGTTCCAGTGAGATTGGTAGCGGATCCTAATGCAAAAACAAGACGGTCGACCATGGAGGAAACCTATGCCCAAATGATCGCTGATGCCAAGGAATCCCTGCAAAATTGCCCTGTTACCGCTACCAATCCTTTTCATCCCTCCGCTGCCGCCGCAGCAGGGTTACTCGCCAGGATTTATTTATCAATGCAGGATTATCCCAACGCGTTACATTATGCGGACACCGCGCTAGAAATGAAAAATGAACTGATGGATTTTAACACACTCGACACTAGCGCCTATAACCCCATTCCGCAATATAATAAAGAAATTATCTGGTCGGACGTTACACCAAGTACTGTTTTCAATCCCGCCTTCAATACAGTGGACACGTTGCTATTTAATACCTATGCCTCCAATGATTTAAGAACGTATGTTTATTTTAAGAACCGCACCGATGATCTTCATGCTTTCAATGGTAATTATAGTGGCAGCGAAAGTCTTTTTGCAGGCATCGCAACCGACGAATTGTGGCTAATTCGCGCAGAATGCGAAGCCAGGCAAAATGAGGTCAACCTAGCGATGTCAGACCTTAATCATTTATTGGTGAACCGCTTTTCAATGGGTACATTCATTCCACTGGCCGCCTTAGATGCCCCTGACGCACTCAGGAAGGTT
>JBDTMM010000130.1:0-6632 GCA_039934275.1 Flavitalea sp.
ACCATAGCTGGGAGCAACGGGATGAGGGCCCGCAAAATAGAGTATCATGAATGCGAGGGGAAGAATGATCCACCATTTAAACTTTGACATGGAATGAATTATTCTTAAATGTAAGAATTTATTGATCTAAGCGTCTGGTTTGCAGGTAAGTGTATTCTAGGTTCTTTAAGTAGGCATTAAGTTTGGGTTAGTTCACAATTACTTCCCATAAAGGCTTGCCCTACCACGATTTTGACTTACTTTTGCACCTCGAAATTTTGATATGAACATTCGTAATATAGCTATCATTGCCCACGTTGACCACGGAAAAACAACCCTTGTTGACAAAATCCTTCACACCACAAAAGTGTTTCGCGACAACCAGGATACAGGGGAACTGATCATGGACAGTAACGACCTTGAAAAGGAAAGAGGGATTACCATTTTTAGTAAAAATGCCGCAGTAGAATATAAGGGAGTAAAGATTAATGTGATCGATACACCGGGTCACAGTGACTTTGGTGGTGAAGTTGAGCGGGTATTGAAGATGGCCGACGGCGTGCTTTTGCTCGTAGATGCGTTCGAAGGACCAATGCCACAAACCAGGTTCGTATTGCAAAAAGCACTTCACCTTAACCTGAGACCTATAGTAGTTATCAATAAAGTTGATAAACCAAATTGCCGTCCGGATGAAGTACATGATGCGGTTTTCGAACTCTTTTTTAACCTGGATGCTACAGAGGAGCAGTTGAATTTTGCAACCATATACGGTTCATCAAAGCAGGGTTGGATGAATACATCCAATACCCCAACCGACAGCATTACCCCATTGCTAGACGCGATACTGGAATTTGTTCCTGAGCCAAAAGTAAATGAAGGAACTACCCAGATGCAGATTACCTCACTTGACTATTCTTCCTTTTTAGGAAGAATTGCTGTAGGAAAAGTAGCAAGGGGTTCCATAAAGGAAGGACAGAACATCGTGCTGGTTCAGGCCGATGGTAGTATAAAGAAATCGAAGGTTCGGGAACTATACACATTCGAAGGAATGGGTAAAAAGAAGGCAACCGAAGTATTTGCCGGTGACATTTGTGCGGTAGTAGGGTTGGAAGAATTCAATATTGGTGATACCATCGCTGATCCTGAAAATCCGGAAGCCTTACCGGTGATTAGTGTGGATGAACCTACAATGAGCATGCTGTTCAGCATTAATAACTCACCGTTTTTTGGTAAAGATGGAAAGTTTGTTACCTCAAGGCATTTGCGTGACAGGCTCATGAAAGAAACCGAAAAAAACCTTGCGCTTAAAGTAGAAGATTCAGGCAGTGCAGATAGTTTTCTGGTTTACGGACGTGGCATCCTTCATCTCGGTATCCTTATAGAAACTATGAGAAGAGAAGGATTTGAATTGACAGTGGGACAGCCAACTGTTATTACAAAAGAAATAGGTGGAAAGAAACATGAACCATTTGAAAACCTGGTAGTAGATGTTCCGCAGGAGTTTAGTGGTAAGGTAATTGACCTTGTTACACAGAGAAAAGGTGAAATGCTGGTGATGGAAAGCAAAGGTGAAATGCAGCATCTGGAATTTGATATTCCTTCAAGAGGGTTGATAGGGTTACGCAGCAATATGCTTACCAATACTGCTGGTGAAGCGGTTATGGCCCACAGGTTTACCGAATATAGACCATGGAAGGGGCCTATTCCTGGTAGAAATAATGGTGTTTTACTTTCAAAGAACCAGGAAAGAACCACAGGATATTCCATTGATAAGTTACAGGATCGTGGTACCTTTTTCGTTGATCCGGGAGAGGAAGTGTATACTGGCCAGATTATTGCCGAACATATAAAACCGGGTGACCTGGTGGTGAATGCAACAGAACCTAAAAAACTCACCAATCACCGTGCAAGTGGAAGTGACGATGCATCGCGCATTGCTCCAAAAACACAGATGTCACTTGAAGAATGTATGGAGTATATCCAGCAGGATGAATGCATCGAGGTTACCCCAAAAGTGATCAGGTTGCGTAAAGTGATTTTGAATGAAGATGACAGAAAGAAAGTGCAGAAGACAATGGTCAGCAGCGCACAGTAATGGTTGTACCATGAAAAAAATAGTTCAGACAATATTATTTACAGCGGTAGCCATATTCACTTCGGTTATGGCTACCGCTCAATGTTCGATCTGCACAAAAACGGCCTCACAACTTGGAGAAGAAGCCGGCCAAGGTTTAAATGGCGGCATACTTTACCTTGCCGCTGCCCCCATGCTTATAGTGGGTTATATCGGTTATCGCTGGTGGAAAAATAATTCATAGCTATCGGAATATGAAAAATATCGTCGTTGTCAGAAGAACACAAGCTGCCGATGATATTCAGTTTTCCATATTAATTCCCTCCTGGAACAATCTTCCCTATCTGCAACTTTGTATTGAAAGTATCCGTAAGCACTCGCTGCTGCATAACCAGATCATTGTTCATATAAATGAAGGAATCGATGGAACACTCGATTGGGTGAAACAACAATCAGATATCGACTATTCTTATTCCAAAGAAAATATCGGTGTTTGTTTTGCACTGAATGTTTCCAGAACATTGGTGGCAACAGATTACATACTGTACATGAACGACGACATGTTTGTTTGTCCAGGTTGGGATAAATTACTGATGGATGAAGTAAAACAGGTTGGTCACAAGTTGTTTTTTATTTCAGGTACCGCCATAGAGCCGGTTTCTTCGAGCAATTGTGTAATAGAAAAAGATTATGGCAGAGACATCTCCACTTTTAGAGAAGGAGAATTGCTGGAAACATTCGCTTCGCTTGAAAAGTATGACTGGCAGGGTGCAACATGGCCGCCAAACGTTGTTCACCGCGATGTATGGGACCTTGTTGGCGGATACAGTACCGAGTTTTCACCGGGCATGTATTCTGATCCTGATTTTTCCATGAAACTGTGGAAAGCCGGTGTTCGGTTATACAAGGGTGTTAGCAACAGCAGGGTATATCACTTCGGGTCAAAGTCAACAAAAAGAATAAAGAAAAATAGAGGTTATTATACATTTATATCCAAGTGGGGCATTACGTCCAGCACACTCACAAAAGTATATTTACGAAGGGGGCAGCGATTTGATGGCCCGCTTGGTGAACCTGTAACCGGAAGCGGATTAAAAATCAAGAATTTAATAAAGCGTTTGGCTGCTGCCATGAAATTTTAAAGCTCGCTGAGGAGTTTAAAAAGGTTCAAATCTTTTTCCGTTTAATGCGTATCTATTTTAGTTTCACGCGCTTTGCGGGCGAGTGATTTCAATTATTCCGGGGTTCAGTCCGCCCCAAATGGTACATTTGTAGATCCTATAAATTGTATGACTAATTTCATTGCTATATTTCCTTTGGGTGTGGTGATTTATCCCGGTGAAAAACTTCATCTGCACATATTTGAACCGAGGTACAAGCAATTGGTTAAAGAGTGTCATGAATTAAAAAAGCCTTTTGGGGTACCGGTAGTGCTCAAACAAAAATTACAGGAAATGGGAACGCTGGTCTCCATCACCGAAATTGTAAAGGAATATGACAATGGGGAGTTGGATATCAAAACACAGGGTCTCCAAATTTTCAGGATCCTTGAAGTAATAAAATCTGTGCCCGATAAATTATATAGTGGTGCAATTGTAAACTATCCCGAGAATATCGAAAGCGACGGCAATGCAAAACTGATGCAAACTTTGCTTACGGGCATTAAAGATGTACACCGGCTGTTGAATATCAATAAGGAATTTCCTAAACTCGAAGCGGATCTTAGGTCGTACGATATAGCGCATCACGCAGGGCTTTCAGTGGAAGAGGAATACGAACTACTTGGTTTATTTATAGAACTGCAAAGACAGGAATACTTAAAAAGACACCTGCAAAAAGTATTACCTATGCTGATGGAGATGGAAACGCTGAAAGAAAAAGTAAAGTTAAACGGACACTTCAGAAATCTCTCCACCCTGGATCTTAATCTTGATTCATAATGACCCTGCCGGAACTGAAATTCAATACAAAAACAAAAATATTATTTGCCGCTATTCTTTTTGCTGCTGGAACGATTCCGTTCTACAATCATCTCAATAGTATTGCGATGATTATTTTTGTTTTTGCATGTGTAATCCAGCAACCTGTGTTGGTTACCCTGCAAAGATTAAGAAAACCATCATTGTGGATATGGCCGGTTTTGTATCTCGCATGGTTCGTTCTTTCTTATTTCTGGGATGTAAGTGGCGGGTATGCTGCAAGGGATATAGAAAGATATGCTTCATTATTATTTATTCCCACTTCACTTGCCATACTTCCAAAACTTCCACGAAGGTTTGTAAGAATTGCGTGCATGTTTTTTGTGCTGGTTACAACGCTTGTGTGCGTGATTTGTTTAGTGAAATCCGCATGGGAGTACAGTATTGCTGGTGATTACCGGGTTTTTTATTACCACTATCTTTCGATGCAACTGGAACTCAATGCCATTTTTTTATCAAACTATTGCCTGGCGTCGATCATCTGGCTTTTATATTTTGGATTTTTACAAAGAAAAAACATTTCAGGTCCGGTATATATTATTATTTGTTTGACGATAGCATTCCTCTTTGGAATGGTGATGCTGTTATCATCGAAGCTGATCATATTCCTGATGTTCCTGATGCTTATGGGTTTTATTTGTTACATAGGTTACCTGCGTAGATTCCTTTTGAAGTCTTTAATTGCGATTAGTATAATTATTGTTACGGGCGTTATTGCGGTAAATAAACTTTCCTATTTAAACTGGAGGGTGGCATCTACAACATTAAAAAAGTATAGCGGTAAGGAAGATGACAATAATGGTTTATCGATCAGGGTGCTGATGTGGGAAAACGCATTTAACCTGGTGAAAAAACGCCCGCTTTTAGGTTATGGCATCCGTGGTGCGAGACAAAAAATAGTGGAAGTTTACAAAAATGAAAACTTTGAATTAGGATATGAGGCTGGCTACCATAGCCATAATCAATATCTGGAATCGGCGCTGATGGGAGGAATTTTCTCGTTGCTATTGTTTGTTGCGATGATTGCAAAGGCAGGGTGGAATGGATTTCGTTCGGAAAATGTGTTATTGTTATTTATGTTGTTTCATTTTGCGGTCCAGTCGATGATCGAATCGACATACGAGGTGCAGCAGGAACAGGTGTTTTATGTATTTTTCCTTTTTCTATTTTATTATCATTCGCCTTCGTTAAGGCAAAACCCGGTTAATAAATGATCACGACGCTGTGCTTTGATTTTGGAAATACACTTTTGAAGTGTGCAGTATTCAGAGATGCCGCAATTGAAGAGATCATTGTGCTGGAGAACGACCATCACTCCACCATTGCACAGCTGATAAGCAAGTATCATCCCGGGAAATCATTATTATCATCTGTTATCCATCATGATGCTTCGATCGAGGAACAGTTGATAAGAAGCTCGAAATTCCATTTGCTCAGTCATCTGTCAAAAATACCAGTGACCACGCCTGTTGGAAAACCGGATACCATTGGAGCTGACCGGCTGGCGATGGTTGTTGCTGCCGCAGAACTATTTCCTGGCAGGAACAACCTGGTGATTGGGATGGGCTCTGCTATCACCTATAATTTTGTAAATAAGAATAAGGAGTTCATAGGTGGCGGAATATCCCCCGGAGTGGGGATGAGGTTCAGATCTCTCCATCAGTTCACTGCCAAACTTCCTATGGTAAAAACCGACTGGAACTTTCCATTGATGGGTTATGACACCAGGACCAACATCCTAAGTGGAGTGATACTGGGTACAGGCAAAGAGATCGATGGAATGATTGACTTGTACCAGGAGAAGTATGGGAACCTTAACGTGCTATTAACAGGGGGTGATTCGGCTTATTTTGCTCCCCATATTAAAAACAAGATATTTGCAGACCTTAATCTCATTTTCAAAGGCCTGTACGCCATAAGCGAACTCAATAATGTATAAAAAAACCAAACTGCTATTAATTTTTGGAGTATTCGCCACAAGTCTACTGCAAGCACAAACGGAGAATTCCCCCTATTCCAGATTCGGCCTGGGTGACGAGCTTTCTTCCCAAAATATATTGTCAAGGGGAATGGGAGGCGTGTCTGCTGCTTATTCCGACATTGTAACTGTCAACTTCATCAACCCTTCATCATACGCGAGGCTCAAACGAACTACGTTTGATTTTGGGTTAGATATTGATTCACGTACGCTTAAGGTGATCGATCCCCCAAGGAAGTTTTCTTCTATCAGCCCGATCATTAGTTACATACAGGTGGGCATTCCGTTGAGTCAGAAGCATAACTGGGGCATGAACATAGGTTTGAGGCCCGTAACAAGGATCAACTACAATATAGAACGCAATGAAAGATTAACAGATATTGATAGCGTGAATACCATATTCCAGGGTAGCGGCGGATCGTACGTGGTGTATACAGGTACGGGGTTTTCGATAAAAAATGTAAGCCTTGGGTTTAATGTAGGATATCTTTTCGGAACGAAGGATTACAGCGCTTCCAGGAGTTTTATCGCTGACTCCAGCTATGTATTTTATTACCCGGGCAAGGTGTCGAATAACACGAATTATGGAGGTGTGTTTGTAAATGCGGGGATGCAGTACCAG
>JBDTMM010000131.1:0-6625 GCA_039934275.1 Flavitalea sp.
TCAGTTATGTCAACGAAAATGTACTCAGGATTAGTTGGCTTACTTTGCCTGGTCGCTTCAGGCTTGTATGCCCAGCAGGGGAGTGGCGAATACAATGTCCAGGATTCATCGGTTATACCTTCCAAAAGATTACCACAGCACACTGAATTCATGGCGAACAACTACGCCTTTCCAGCAAAACCACGTAACCAGTGGGAATTGGGAATAAAGGCTGGTGCATTTGCAATCTCCGGTGACGTTAGATCAAGCTTTCCTGGTTTTGGAGCGGGAGTACATCTTCGCAAGGCACTGGGTTATGTTTTTTCAGTAAGGGGTGAACTTGGAGTGGGAACTACAAAAGGACTTAACTATTCAAAATCTACTGCTTACATCCGGAATCCCGCATGGGCTCCCTACATTTCCGGCGGCGTTCCTACGCAGGGCGTGTTTTACAATTACAAATCAAATGTTTACGACCTGAGTTTGCAGGGAGTAATTACTGTAAACAATATCCGCTTTCATAAAGCCAAAACCGGCTTCAACGTTTACGGTTTTGGTGGTATCGGCGGCATGATTTACGATACGAAGATCGATGCACTTAAGGGAAATACCCCTTACGATTTTACCAGCATCCAGAGCGGTACCTACAAAAACAGAAGGGAAACCCGCAAAGCGATCAAAAATCTCCTTGATGGTACTTATGAAACCAAGGGCGAAAATGATCCGCTCAAGCCAAAACTGTTCGGCCTCCCTTTCCGCCCATTATTCGTATTGGGCCTCGGAGCGCAATTCAAACTGAACAAAAAACTTAGCCTTGCAATTGAAAACAGATTTAATATTCCTTTAAAAACGGATCTACTTGATGGTCAGACGTACCAGACAAACAGTGATCTAAACCCTGCACAAACAAGAGATTTTGATACTTACAACTTTACATCCGTTGGTTTGAATATTGCCATTGGTGCTAAAGCTGTTGAACCGCTTTGGTGGCTAAATCCATTGGATTATGCTTACAATGAGATCAACAAGCCTAACCACATGAAAATGCCAAAGCCAATTCTTGATGATGCAGATGGCGATGGCGTGACCGACCAATTTGACAACGAACCCAATACTCCTGCTGGTACACCTGTGGATGTTCACGGTGTAAGCCGCGATACGGATGGTGATGGTGTTCCGGATTCTAAGGATAAGGAACTGATCACGCCAACTCAATGTCAGCCTGTTGATGCAGACGGTGTAGGCAAGTGTCCTCCTCCTGAATGTTGCAAGGTGATAGATTCTCTGATGCAGTATGGTATCCGCGGACGTTGCAATATCGGAGACCTTCCAAGTGTAACCTTTAAAGGCAAAACGGTTACTCTTAGCAAAGATGCAAAGGCGCTGATCACAAGCGTTGCCTCTAAGATCCGCGACAACTCGGAATGTAAAATTGCGGTAATCGGATATTGCGCTTCAAGCAAGTCTGAACAGCAATTGAGCTGGGACAGGGTGAATGCGGTAATCAACTACCTGGTAGAAAAAGAAGGAATCAGTGCCGACCGGTTCATCTTCAAATATGGCCAGGATGGTGGCGACTGTAACACAGTTGACCTCAGGGATGGAACACAGGAAGAAGGGCCAAATACGGTTCCTGCTCCGCATCCAAACTTAAGAAAGAGATAAATAACACGTTTTTATAACAAAAGTCCCCGCACCGCGGGGACTTTTTTGTGCAGAAATCACTTATTTTCGCACCCTTTATGAGAATATTCCTGTTAGTTTTAATCGTATCTCTGGTATCCTGCTCAAAGTTTGCAAAAGTGCAAAAGAGTACCGACTATGACTATAAATTGCGCATGGCGGAAAAGTATTATACCGAAAAGAAATACAATTTCTCTCAGCAGCTATACCAGGAATTGTTTCCTATTTTCAAGGGAAGCACAAAATTCGAGGACCTTTTTTACAAATACGCTTACTGTTCCTATTACCTGAAAGACTGGTTACAGGCTGAAAGTTTATTTAAGCAGTTTACGGAAGTTTTTCCAACAAGTCCAAAAGCGGAAGAAATGGAATACATGCGTTCCTATACCTATTTCCGGCAAAGCCCTAAACTGGAACTCGACCAAACAAACACCCTGAAAACGATAGGTCTGATGCAAACATTCATCAATACCCATCCAAATTCAACCAGAAATGCGGAAGCTAACGGTATAATCGATAAATTGCGCGAGAAACTCGAGGCTAAGGACTACAACAGTGCGGAATTGTATTTTAACATGACGCACTACAGGGCAGCAGCCATTGCGTTTTCGAGTTTGTTGAATAATTTTCCGGACACCAAAAAGGGTGACGAATATAAGTTACAGGTAATAAAATCTTATTTCCTCTATGCAAAGAATAGTGTGGAAGATAAAAAGGTGGCAAGGTTCGAACAGGTGATTACGGAAGTGAACGATTTTACAGATAGGTTTCCTGAGAGCGCATTGCTGAAAGAAGCTCAGCATTACTCAGTATTATCACAAAACAATCTCAAACTATTACAAAATGAGCAGGCTCAGACGTCAAATCAGCGCTAATACCGCAAATGTTGCTGAAACAAAAGATCTGAATGTGATCAAGGGTAAAACCGGTAATGTATACGAGTCTATCGCTATCATTGCAAAAAGGGCGAACCAGATCAACATTTCTTTAAAAGAAGAATTACACAGCAAACTCGAAGAGTTTGCAAGCCATACCGATAGCCTCGAAGAAATTCACGAGAACAAGGAACAGATTGAAATATCACGAGCGTATGAAAGAATGCCAAACCCGGCATTGCTTGCAACACAGGAATTTCTTGAAGACAAAATCTATCACCGGAAGAACGAAGACGACCTTTTCAGCTAACAGTTGATTGCCCGAATCCAGCTTCCGGCAATTATGAGAATATTAGAAACAGCATATTTGAATGTAGAGAGCGGCAGAGAAAAACTGTCGCTTTTTAATTTCATACCTTTATCCGCATGTTCAAGGGAAAGAAAATCTTACTGGGAATCACCGGAAGTATTGCTGCGTATAAGTCTCTCCTCATTGTGCGCACCTTAATAAAAGAAGGCGCTGAAGTAAAGGTTGTAATGACACCGGCAGCAAAAGATTTTGTTACTCCGTTAAGCCTTTCTACGCTTTCAAAAAATCCCGTTGTAAGTCAATTGTTTTCAGAAAGCGAATGGTCTAATCACGTAATGCTCGGTCGTTGGGCCGATGTGATGCTGATCGCTCCCTTGAGTTGTAATACACTTGCCAGGATGGCAAACGGGTTGTGCGATAATATGCTGGTAGCAACCTTTCTTTCAGCAACCTGCCCGGTAGTGGTGGCGCCGGCTATGGATGAAGATATGTGGCACCATGCGTCTACAAAAATCAATTTAAAAAAACTGGAAGACTCAGGAGTAGCTATTATTCCGGTTGGCCTTGGTGAGCTCGCCAGCGGCCTTACAGGCGAGGGACGAATGGCCGAGCCCGATCATATCCTTCAATTTTTATCAGATAATATATTTATTAAAAAGGACCTTGAAGGAAAGCGTGTACTGGTTACCGCTGGCCCCACTCAGGAAGCCATTGATCCGGTAAGGTTTATTGGAAATCATTCCTCCGGAAAAATGGGTATAGCTATTGCCGAGGAATTTGCAAAACGTGGCGCGGCTGTGCATCTTGTACTTGGTCCTTCAAATTTATCCAGCAATCTCCAGGGTATCGAAGTACAAAAAGTTTCAACGGCCGATGAAATGTACACAGCATGCCTGAAGGCATTTGATAAGTCTGATATTGCCGTGATGGCAGCGGCAGTTGCGGATTACACCCCGGCAACTACGGCCACCGAAAAAATTAAAAAAAAGACGGATACTTTTACGCTCGAACTAAAAAAAACCAGGGATATTCTTAAGGCCCTAGGTGAAAAAAAATACAACGGGCAATTGCTTGTAGGGTTTGCGCTGGAAACAAATAACGAAAGGGAAAATGCTGAAGCAAAACTAAAAGCAAAAAATGCCGACCTGATCGTTCTGAATTCTCTTAGGGATGAAGGTGCAGGATTTGGATACGATACCAACAAGATCACCATATTTGATAAGAATGGTAAAGCGACCGAATTTGACCGTAAGTCCAAACAACAAGTGGCAAAAGATATCGTTGACAGTATTGTAAAACTGATTCATGTATAAATCGTGGTTCATTTTAATCATTCTAATTGCGGGCTTGTCATTTTCTTTAAATGCACAGGAGCTTCAGGCAAGGATAACGATCAATGCCAGCCAGGTGGGTACGCAGGTAGATAAAAAAATATTTCAAACCCTGCAGACCGCACTGTACACTTTTTTAAATAATCGCAAGTGGACAGACGACACTTACCAGCAGAATGAAAAGATCAGTTGTAATTTTTTACTGATCATTTCGCAGGCGGCAGACAATGTGTACACCGGCACATTAACGGTGCAGGCTGCACGACCTGTGTATAATTCTACCTATAGTACCCCGCTTATAAATTTCAGAGACGAAGCTATTACATTTAAATATGTTGAATTTCAGGCAGTGGAATTTAATGAGAACAGGGTGGGAGGATCTGATGGACTTGCATCGAACCTAACTGCTACACTTGCATATTATGTGTACGTGATATTGGGATTGGATTATGATTCATTTACATTACGGGGCGGTGATCCATATTTTCAAAAGGCCCAGAATATAATTAATAATGCACCCGATGGTCGTGGTATTGTTGGGTGGCGCGCCTTCGATGGGCAACGCAGCAGGTACTGGTTAATGGAAAATCTTACGGATAACAAATATGCATTGGTACACGATGTATTTTATAATTATTACCGTTTGGGCATGGACTATATGTATGAGAATGAAAATGACGCGCGTGCTGCAATATTAAATTCAATAAAACAAATGACCACGCTGAATAATGACCAACAGAATTCTATGATCATACCGTTTTTCTTTGAAGGCAGAACAAGTGAAATAGTGAGGATATTTAAAAAGGCTCCGCCCGATGAAAAACAAAATGTGCAGGAAATGATGGCGCGCCTCGACATATCGAATGCAAATACCTATAAACAGGAACTGAAATGAAGCGCATATTTTTCTTGTGCTTAGTTGTGCTTGCCTTTTCATGCACCGATAATAATAAGATCCCTTCGGATATTATACCGCAGCAAAAAATGCAGAAGCTGTTGTGGGACATGGTGCAGGCCGACAGGTTCAATAATTATTTTGTAATCACTGTTTTGGATTCTTCGAAAATTGACAGTGCGGTTTTTAGATTATACGATGAGGTATTTCAGCTACATCATACCAACAAAGAGGAATTTTTAAGAAGTTATAAATTCTATGAAGGCCGGCCTGACCTTGCAAAGATCATGTTCGATTCCATAGCATTAAAATCCGAAAGACGCAGGGCGGATGTGCACAAAAATCGCAGCAGGGATTCTATGGTAAAAAAAATAGTGAATCCCGGCCATGCGGTAAAGGATTCTAGTGCAAAAATAGAGCGCCCAACTCAACCACATTATGAATAAAGTTTTTACCAGCGCAACCGAAGCCTTAAGTGACATTGCGGACAACTCCACGATTATGCTTGGCGGTTTTGGTTTAAACGGCATCCCCGAAAATTGCATCACGGCACTTGTACGTTCAGGAATTAGAAATCTTACCTGTATAAGCAACAATGCCGGCGTGGACGATTTTGGTCTGGGCCTTTTGCTCAAAACAAAACAGATCAAAAAAATGATCAGCTCGTACGTGGGAGAAAATGCTGAATTTGAACGACAACTGCTTTCCGGAGAACTCGATGTTGACCTGATACCGCAGGGAACACTTGCCACCCGCATTCAAATGGCGGGAATGGGCATACCTGCATTTTTTACACCCGCAGGATACGGTACCGAAATTCAGCAGGGAAAAGAAGTAAGAGAATTTAACGGCAAGATGCACCTGATGGAGTTTGCACTGCATGCCGATTTTGCACTTGTAAAAGCATGGAAAGGCGACACGCTTGGCAACCTGGTTTTTCGCAAAGCGACCCGCAATTTTTCTACTTCGATGGCAAAGGCTGGAAATATTACCATTGCAGAAGTGGAGCACCTGGTTCAGCCCGGAGAAATAGACCCTGAACAGGTACACCTGCCCGGAATTTATGTTCACAGGATTTTCCAGGGCTGGTCGTATGAAAAAAGAATCGAGAAAAGAACGATAACTGCGGCGCTGAAATCATAATATCATTTTCAATTTTATCTCATGTCATTAGACAAATTTGGAATCGCAAGAAGAATCGCGCAGGAATTACAGGATGGAATGTATGTGAACCTCGGCATTGGCATTCCAACTCTGGTTGCGAATTATTTGTCTCCCGGTCTTTCAATAATGTTCCAATCGGAAAATGGAATGCTCGGAATGGGTCCATACCCTTCCGAAGAAGAAATAGATGCGGACCTCATCAATGCGGGAAAAGAGACCGTTACGATCCTCGCTGGCGGATCATTTTTCGACAGCGCAGAAAGCTTTGGTATGATAAGGGCGGGTAAAGTTGACCTTACTGTTTTGGGTGCGATGGAGGTTTCGGAAAATGGCGACATTTCAAACTGGAAAATACCGGGTAAAATGGTAAAAGGCATGGGCGGTGCGA
>JBDTMM010000132.1:0-6535 GCA_039934275.1 Flavitalea sp.
AGGTCCATCATCGGTGCGGGTAGTGTGGTCACTAAAAATATTCCCGCAGGTGTTATTGCTGCAGGCAATCCCTGCAAGGTGGTCAGGGAAATTTAGAAGATCTTAATAGTGCCGTTTTTGTACAACTCAATAGCATCCTTTAATATGGTTTTGATCTTTCTGACTGGAAGATCTTTTACGTGATCGAACAACATGATTTTCATTCGCAAACATTTTTCAATGGCGATCTTATACATCATGAAACGCCGCTATTAAAAGAACTCAAAAGTAAATAACTCCATACATTACCAATACCTTATTCTGTCGTTCCAGGCAATCACGATTATGCTATTATGCAGTTGTCAAAAAAAAATGGCCCTTTCCAGGGGCCATTTTTTATATGATAACATGCCGAAAAATTAAACCGCGAAAAAGGGTGTTACAATTGCAATCACCTGGTCATAACTCAATGGTTCGTCAAAGCTTTCAGACGCTGCATTTGCGTCAATCGCTTGTCCGTTGATGCCCACGATTTCAATTGTTCCCTGCATGGTTACTTCTTCACCATTATAATTTGGCTGAACGGCCGCACCGATTCCACCAGTGCTTTTCAATGTGATCCATGGCTTTTGTACCGCTCCGCGAAGCTGGCGAAGCCTGCGAACATGCGATGCGTGGCGCGCTTCTACCGAATGAATATTCAGTGCAACGGTAAGCACATCGTTATTGGTCATCAGCACACCTGCCTGGCCCTTGTATGCACGCACCCCGGTATCTTCAAATGCCTGGGACACTGCAAGAAAAGTATCATAACTGCTAAATACGGTATTGAAGTTTCCTCCAGCAGTGAAATCGAAGGTCGGTTTTGTAACCGGTGTTCCCATTGCTGCGGTAATGGCGCCTTTCAATAAATTCACGTGTGCATTTTCGTGTGCACCAATTGTTACGAATGCATTTGCTTCTGCACCTGCGGGAATTAAATTAGCCGAGGCGTTTCCCATTTCGTAAAATGAAGCTTCAAGATATTCCAGTGTTAGCGCAAAATTCAATACTTCGATAACGGTAGAGGGAACCGCGCCATATGCTTTTTTAAACATTGTTCCCAGGGCTATAGGAATTGAAGCAACGGTAACCTTTCCTGCGAAGCGTGTAAAATTCTTGATCGCCTGCCTGCGACCATCTAAACGGCCGTATATTTCGGGATCTACTTTTTCTATCTGGGTGATAATATTTTCGAGATTCATAAAAATTGAATTTAAGAGGTGGGTAAATTACTTGCGTTAATAGATGTTTTGATATAGGTTTTTGCAATCACAAGCACCTCTGCAGGCGTCTTGCTTTTTTCAAGCCCGTTTGCGTCGATAACGGTTTCATCTGCAAAACTTCCCTCAACAAGCAGGTCGCGGATAAGCGCCGCATGACGTGCTTCAACAGAAACTATTTTCCCCGCGAAGAGCAAATAATTCACGTCGGCGATCAATTTACCTGCGCCATTATACGCCGATACACCAAGGTCTTCGAATGCCTTTGCAGTATTGAGAACACTGTCCCTGGAAGAAAAATCAATTGTTGAAAAATCAACTTCGAGGTCAACGATTTTTTTATCACCCAGCGCATTCTTAAAAAATTCGCGGTGTGCAATTTCATGATTGCGGATGTCTGTGAGATAGGCAGTTTCTTCCGCTGTTATTCCCGAATACTGAGAGTTTACTACTTTGATGTAAAACGCCGCTTCCAGCTGTTCAAGGGCATACGCATAATTTAAAATACCTATGTCGTTAGCACCGAGGTCAACTCCTGCTCCCACTGAGCCTCCATTATTATCATCTTTCTTACATGCTGATGCTACTGCAATAATTCCAACTGAAGTGCCGGCGTAGCGGAGAAAGTTGCGCCTTGAAAACGGCGAAACCCCGGAGTGACCTTCACTGATCAGGTCCGGTAGGAAATTGTTGTTTGAAGACATGGTTTTACTTTTTGAAGGTTAGAAAATTGGATCGATAATGGACTTGTATTATCAATGACATGCGATATACGACAGAAACCGGCAGATGGATTTATCTAAAATTTTGCCCTGTGGGGAAGGAAAGCGCGTTTAAAATGAATGGCATCATTCTATTAGTACGCATATTTTTTTTCTGCCTTGTTGGCGCATTCTCTGTGCCCTCTGCGAACCGTTTTTAATACAGTCAGGGTATTGCAAAGAGCCCAAAGAACATGCAAGGGGTGCAAAGCAAAACTGCCTTCCAACAGGAAGGCAGTTTTAGATTTAGGAGACTATGATATCTGAATAATTATTTACCCCATACTGCCCATGTGGCGGTCCAGTCTGTTGTGCCATCCAATGCGCCTTTATAAGCTACCTGTTCAAAGAATGGATCGTTAAGCGCTCCGAAATCGAACAAAGCTCCGGTCAGTAATGGTGAACCAGTTGCAGGTGCAAGGTTTGGTGCAGCATTATTAAACGGATCAGTAAGCATAAGCGTTGAAACGTCACTTACGATGGTTGATTTATAGGTTACGGTAGTCATTGTTGTAACTGAAGAAAGATCATAAGTAGTGCCACCTGAAAGTGGAAGCGCAGTTACAAGATCTATCGGATTTGTTACCGCATTAACGTAACTGTTGTAAAAAGCACTTGTTCCTCTTACATAATATGCGATCGTAGAATCTTCCTGTAACCTCAGTCCACCTTTTTGTCCACCGATCACTACTGAATTTGCAAGAATAAATTTACTACCTCTTCTCCAGCGCATTCCCCATCCGTAATCTGCAGAAGTACCTGCTGCACCATTCGGACCTACTGCTGTGAAGTTTGATAATACAGGAGAAGTGATTGGTGAGCGGGACAATACAAAACCATTTGCAGGATTTACATTGTCCACTTCGAAATTATTCGATAAATCGCCGGTTGTTCCTTTTGCATCGGTAAATGCAGGATCTTTTATAGAGAGGGCGAACTGAATTTTTCCAGAGAATCCGTCATCCATATCGTAATCGTCATCTGCGCTATTGTAAGCGATAAGATGTTTACAGTTTACTGTTCCGCCGAAAAATTCAAATGCATCATCCAACCCTCTTACCACCTGTACATAATCGATGGTTGTTCCATTTCCTACAGCATATAATGATAAGCCATTTACTTCATCACCAGGGTTTACCGCTTTTCCAGCGTATTCTATTCTAACATATTTAAGGGTGCCGGAATTATCTGCATCATTGGTTCCGCCAAATGCGCTGAAAGCCGCATCCACACCACCTTCAATTACCGAATGGTTGCCGTTGCTCTTTGCCTGGCCAACCAGCACTACGCCACCCAGGTCACCAGGTGCAGGAGTAGTTTCATTTGAGGTAAATACGATAGGCTCAGCTGCTGTTCCGGTTGCATTTATTTTTGCACCGCGATAGATCACCAGCACACCCGCAGAATCTTTATTGGAAACGATCTTTGTTCCCGGGTCAATGGTGAGCGTGGCGTTATTGCTAACATATACATATCCTCTCAGGCGGTATGTCTTATCTTTTGTCCAGTGCTGATCCGAACTAATAATGCCCCTGACATCGGGAGTACTATTCACTGTAGTGTCTGCTCCACCTCCATCCGGCGGAGCTACTGTGTTGTCACTTTTCTTACACGCTGCTGTCAGCACTATAAGTCCAAGAGATAGGCGAATGAATGTTTTTTTCATGATTGCTTTTGTTTTTGCTCTATTTAAGTGCGAAATTATCTTGGCTATGTTACTACATCGTTACCCCTGTATTATGCCCATGTTAACTTGTGTGCTTCGCGATACTCTTTTCCATAGCAAGAGTATCACAGAGGGGCATAAAAAAAGCAGAAGAACGTTTACACGTCTTCTGCTCATTTAGTTAATAATATGAGTAGGGTCTTTCTATTGCAGCTTTACAATTTTCCTGAAATAATGCTGCTCCCCAACCGATACGTCAAGAACATACGTGCCCGCAGGAATATTATCGAGGCCCGATACCGTCACTTCATTCGTTCCTTCATGTCCATTCACTTCTCCCTTATTCAACACCGAAGAAACATAATTCAATATTTTGTACCGGATGGTATTTGCTTTTACCAGAGGCAATGAAAACTTCAGCGTTTGCATAAATGGATTCGGAGTAACGATCAATGCATTAGGATTTTCCATTTTCCTGATCACCACTACTTCAGAATATATTTTTTTAGTGGAAGTTGAAGGCACCACCTGGATGCGATAATAATTGTCCGATGAATAAGGATGACTATCGGTCCAGTTGAATTGTTCCCTGTCAACGCCTTTACTGTTCACTGTACCGATGGCCTCGTAATTTTTTCCATCATGGCTTCTTTCTATAATAATGGTATTACCAGGTTCCTGGTTTTCGAGAACCCATGTTAACATATTACCGTTACTGCTATGTTTCGCATTAAAATCGATGATCCTGTTTGCAAGCAGCAGCCAGTTACTAATGTTTAACGGAGTGGGAACCCCTTCGCCGGCATTATCAGGCACCCCCTTTCCAATAGGATCAGGATCGAGCAGCATCTGGTTGTGCGACGAATCCCGAAGATTATTGGAAAATATTACTCCTGTTGCGGTAACGATCGCGCTGTTTAAATAAGTGGTGGAAACGCTGGGGTTATTAAGGTTTACGGTTATCCTTACTGTAGCGGAATCGGAAGGCGAAGCCTTCATGGTACTGCCCGCAGCAAATATATTTGCATTGGTCTGCCCATTATATGAAGGATTAAGTGTTAAACCCGAAGGCAGGGTTCCCACCGCTGTAAGGGTTGCGTTAACAAATGCGGCGCCAAATATTTTTGCTATCGAGTCTTGTAATTGTACAGACTGCAGGTCAACGTTTCCATAATTTTTTACTTTAACGTCGTATGCTAGCTGGTAATGATTGGCGCTGGTGAGCGATACCGAACTCAATCGTTTTGCAGCACCGACTCCAGTTACCATCGTCGCCATGTCATATGCGATAAATGAACCGGAGGTAAGCGTAACCGGCTGCACCACTGCGGCACCGGAAGAAATATCAATCTGTTTGTAGGTGCAGGATCCCCCTAAAACGCTGGCTACGAAATTCCCGTTCACAAAGCTAAGCCCGATCACATTGTTACCCGCACCATTCTTCAGGGTGTCAATATAAGTAGCGTTCAGCGTTCCTGTTCCGTAGGTACTGTAATCGAGGTTGAACATTTTATTATCCAGTATGAAATACATTTTACCTGCGGGTGTAATTACCACGTCTCCATTTTGATGGTATATGTTTTTCCCAGCGGGAAGTATGATCTGCTGCGATGGTCCGGCAACTAACGGCGGGCCGAAACTGGTCACCTGCCTCAGGTAAATATTATAGGGAGCCGAGCCCGTAGAAAATTCTAACTGGTACCCATCACCAGTGATGGCATTAAACTCCAGCCCAACTATAAAAGTGTTTGCGTAAGTATATATCGGCGCCTGTGAAGATGCGGGGCACGTACCCGGTGTCCACGACCAAACGATAGAGTTATTACCAGTTGTGGTTTCTATATAATAAACTTTCTGATCCCTTGGACTGAACGCAATACTACCCCCACCAGGACTAAATCCGGGGGCTGCGAGGCTTGGGTTACAGTTGACTCCAACCTGTGTCAGTTTCTTAAGTACAGAATCGTATGTGAAGGATTTAAAGTTGTTGCCTCCTCCACCGCAAGTCTGTCCAATCGCCAAAGGATTACTGATTGTTGCCGGCTGCGCAAATATTGCATGTGCAAACAGCATCATCGCCACCACCAAAATAATTGGCTTCAGTAAGCGAAGAATATTAGGGTATAGGTTTTTCATATCATCGGGTTTCGGGGTAATGGAATGGTATTATTTTTTTAAGAAAGAAGTTTGTAGTGAACTGCTTTGGTCGCGCAGCACCACCTTATACAAGCCAGGTGGAAAAGATTCGCAATAAACATTCACAGAACTTGTATTAGGAGAAATTTTTTCTTCATGTAGTAATATTCCTGCTACACTATAAACAGATAAATTAAAGGGAGAAAGCTGGTGGCTGAATAAGGCGGGAATAGTTATCACACATGACCGTTGAACCGGATTCGGTGAAACGCCAAACTGGTCCGGATCATTTCTGCTCAGCGTTTTTATTGCTGAATACATTATTGATCCATCTGCCTTCACTATTTTTAACCGGTAAAAATACAACCCGCTCAGTGTTTCAGCATCATCATAATCCCCGGTATATTGATTCAGTGAATAGGGTACCGCCGGTATGGAGTAAATATTTCTGAACTGTTTTCCATCGGTGCTTTTTTCAAGTGTTATGGATTCCAGTTGTTCATCGGCAGTTATTTTCCAATGAATTTTTCCTGTTCCATTTCTTTCTGTAACGGATAAATTAATATCCCTTACAGGAAGTGTGATCAACGAATTTAATGATCCATTGGAATTGATGGAGGTGGCGGTGGCAAGTACATTACTGTTTGGATCGAAAACAGGTGTAAGCGTTGGTGTGGCTGATAATCGATAAAAAATGGTATTTGAACTATATCCATTTCCGGTTACAGAAT
>JBDTMM010000133.1:0-6525 GCA_039934275.1 Flavitalea sp.
TATCGTGGATTTCGTAGTAGCGACGGAACGGGCACGCTTGCTATTTATAAATAGATTTTATTAATGGATTAACCCTGTTTCACTTATCGTATATAATTTTTAACTTCACTTAATGCTGGGTGTTACAATCCTTGGAAACAATTCTGCGCTGCCGGCATTTGACCGTCACCCCACTTCACAACTGATCACTCTCGATGATCAACTTTTTTTGGTTGATTGTGGTGAAGGAACCCAAATTCAATTGTCAAAGTACAAGGTGCGCTGGGGAAGGATCAATTACATTTTCATTTCGCACCTTCATGGCGATCATTATTTCGGTTTGCCGGGATTCATACATACCATGGGTTTACTGAACCGTGAAAATGATCTTCATTTATTTGCACCTGCTCCATTAAAAGAGATTCTTGAGATTCAATTTAAGGCAGCGGGTTCTGCACTTCCATTCAAGCTACATTTTTATGCGCTGCATGGAGAAGGAGAACTGGTGAAAACAGATAAGTTTAAAGTGAGTTGCTTCTCTACTAAACACCGCATACCCTGCTGGGGATTTAAGTTTGAACAGGTAAAGTCGCCAAGAAAATTAAATATAGAAAAAGCGCGCATTCATAATGTTCCCGCCGTTTTTTTCGACAGGTTGAAAGCGGGTGATGATTTTGTAAATGCCGATGGAAAAGTTGTAAAAAATTTATTGGTAACGGAGGCCGCGCCATTGCCAAAGTCTTATGCTTATTGCGCCGACACAATGTACCACGATGAGATGGTTCCTAAAATTGCAAATGCCGATTTAATATACCACGAAACCACTTACCTTAAAGATCTTCCCGAACGCGCGGCTGCAAGGTTTCACGCAACCACCCACCAGGCGGCTACTATCGCCAAAAAAGCAAATGTAAAGCGCTTGATCATAGGTCACTTCAGCAGCAAATACGATAAGCTGGAAATTTTTGAACAGGAAGCAAGGGAAATTTTTCCCGCAACGGAATTAGCTTTGGAAGGAACTACGTACTGGATTTAATTTCGGTGTGTTGGTTTGAAATTTGTCGATTAAATTTCTTACCCTTTTATGCACCTCCCTGCTTAACGGAACAAGTGGAAGCCGCAATTCATTTTCAATCAATCCCTGTTCTGCGAGAAATGCTTTTACACCGGCAGGATTATTTTCAGTAAACAATAGATCGTACACTTCCAGTAAATGGTCGTTCAGTTCTTTTGCAGAAACAAAATCATTCTTCAGCGCAAACCTGACCATGTTGGCGAATTCTTTTGGAAAACAATTTGCCGCAACGCTTATCACTCCGTCCATGCCGCAGGCAATTTGCGGAAGTGCCAGTGCGTCATCGCCACTAACTACTAAAAAGTTTTCGGGTTTGTCGCGCAGTATTTCCATGCACTGAAGCATATCGCCGCTGGCTTCTTTGGTGCCTGCGATATTGCGCACCTCATTTGCGAGCCGGATAGTGGTAGGTGCAGTAATATTTCTTGCAGTTCTTCCCGGAACATTATAGAGTAGTAACGGTTTTGGAGATGCTTCTGCAAGCGCCTTATAATGCATGAAAATTCCTTCCTGGGAAGGTTTATTGTAATAAGGGCTCGCGCTTAAAACGGCTATCGCTTCATCGAGCGGAAAATGTTCAAGGTCGTGAACCAATTCACGGGTGCTGTTACCACCAATGCCCACCACCACAGGAACCTGCGATGTTACTTTTTCATAAGTGAACTGGATAATGTCGTGCTTTTCTTCCTTTGAAAGGGTAGGGGTTTCACCGGTTGTGCCAAGTGTTACCACATAGTCTACACCTCCGGCAATTACATACTGAATTATTCTCCCAAGAGCAGGGAAGTCTACTGCACCCCTTTTATCAAAGGGTGTAACCACAGCTACTCCTGTTCCCCTTAACGTATCTCGTAATGACATGCGAAAAAATTATAAATTTTGACCCTTATTTATTTCAGTTGCTTCATGCGGCTCTGGTGCTTCCTCTGTTTCCGTTGTTTCCAGTTCATCCCAGAATCCCATCTTACCAAACTTCTCTATCCTTTCCTCTATTCTGCGCTCTTCGTTTATCTTTTGCAATTCCTTTATCGTTCTTATCAGGTGCGGCTTTAACAGCGCTGCTGCTTCATCATAGTTCCAGTGCGCACCACCAACCGGTTCGGGTACGATCTCATCAATCAATCCGAAGCTGTACATATTTTCAGGCGTCAGCTTCAGTTGTTCTGCTGCCTTTTCTTTCTGGTCCCAAGACCGCCAGAGGATAGAACTGCAATTTTCAGGCGATATAACCGTATACCATGCGTTTTCCAGCATGAAAATCCGGTCTCCGACGCCGATACCCAACGCACCACCAGATGCTCCTTCGCCAATGATCACACACAGTACGGGCACCTTCAGCCTGATCATTTCATATATGTTACGTGCGATCGCTTCACCCTGTCCGCGTTCCTCGGCTTCGAGGCCTGGATACGCTCCTGGCGTATCGATTAACGTGATGATTGGTTTATTGAACTTTTCAGCCAGCTTCATCAGCCGCAATGCCTTGCGATAGCCTTCGGGATTTGCCATACCAAAATTGCGCAGCTGCCTCATTTTGGTGTTGCTTCCTTTCTGCTGTCCAATCACCATAACCGTTTGTCCATCGAGCGACGCAAACCCACCCACCATTGCCTTATCGTCCTTCACGTTCCTGTCACCAAACAATTCTACAAAATCTGTAAATATTTTCTCTATGTATTTTTTGGTGTAAGGTCGGTCTGGGTGGCGGCTCAGCTGTACTTTTTGCCAGGGGGTAAGCTTAGAAGTGATCTCCTTGCGCTTTTCCATTACCTGCTGCTCCAATTTTTCAATTGAATCAGAAAGGTCAACCTTGCTTTTCTCTGCAGTCTGCCTTAATTTTTCAATATCCTCAAATAGCTCTCTGATTGGTTTCTCAAAATCAAGAAACTGCCTGTTTTTATCCTGGGGCATAAGCAAATTATAATCTGTAAAATTAAGGTTTGAATGCTAAATACGGGCGGGTATAAATTTTGAATGCCGATATACCAAATTTACCAATTTATGCCCGAAGGCCCATCGATCGTTATCGCCAAAGAAGAATTGCAGCAATTTATCGGAAAAAGGATACTGACTGCTTCCGGAAGTTCCAAAATCGAGATGAACAGGCTGAAGAATAAGAAGATAATCGGTATAAAAACCTTTGGAAAGCACCTGTTACTTTGCTTCGACGGATTTACTATCAGGATCCATTTCCTGATGTTCGGCAAATACTTTATTAATAGCAGCAAACCGCTTAAGCCAACACTTGCATTAACATTTGCGCGGGGAAAAGAATTGAATTTTTATACCTCCGCGATAACAATGATCGAAGTGCCGCTTGAAGAAGTGTACGACTGGACCGCCGATGTGATGAATGAAAACTGGAGCGCGACTTCAGCAAAAAAGAAAATGAAAAAAATGCCGGAGCGCATGATCGTTGACATATTGCTCGACCAGGAAATATTTGCCGGTGTTGGAAATATTATCAAGAACGAAGTTTTGTACCGTACAAAAATTCATCCCACATCGTTAGGGGGCGATATTCCACCAAAAAAGATTACCGAGTTATGCAAAGAAGTGATCATTTATACATTTCAGTTTCTTGAATGGAAAAAAATATCTCAGCTCGCCAAATACTGGGAAGTATATACAAAGAAGAAATGCAAAAGAGATGGCTCGGTGATCAAAAAAGGATATCTTGGTAAGGGGCAGCGAAGAACTTATTTTTGTGATGCCTGCCAGGTCGTGTACGCTTAACTTCAATTAGATTTAATTATTTATGGAAAATAATGATCAGTTAATAACAGGTATTCATCACATCACCGCACTTGCATCGGATGCACAGCAAAATATTGATTTTTATTGCGGCATCCTTGGGGTGCGACTTGTAAAAAAAACTGTGAATTTTGATGCGCCCGATACCTACCATTTTTATTATGGTGATGAAACCGGCAAACCCGGCAGCATTCTTACATTTTTTCCTTACCAGGGTTTAACGAAGGGAAGACATGGAAAAGGTATGCTCAACACCACTACCTTTTCCGTTCCGCATTCTTCCATGGATTATTGGACAAAAAGACTAACAAAATATAAAGTCAGTTATAAGGAACCGCAGGAAAGATTTGATGGCGAAACCATTTTATATTTTGAAGATCCGGATGGGCTGGGACTTGAATTAGTGTTTAATGATAAGGATATGAGAACCGGGTTTACCTACGGTCATATCCCCACAGAACATTCCATAAAAGGATTTTACAGTGCCGAAATTTGGCTCGAAGGCTACGAAAGAACAGCAGGGTTATTAACCGAACAAATGGACCATAAAAAGATCGGTGAAAAAGGAAACCGGTTTCGTTTTGCGGCAACGGATAGCCCGGGTAATTATATCGACCTGTTGTGCTCACCAGATAGCCTCAGAGGGTTAGGCGGCGCAGGAACAGTACATCACATTGCTTTTGCTACTGCCAATCACGATTCACAGGAAAAAGTGAGGGTGAAAATCGCGCAGCGAATGCTGAATCCCACTCCTGTGCTAGACAGAACTTATTTCACTTCCATTTATTTCAGGGAACCAGGTGGGGTATTGTTTGAAGTAGCAACTGCTGGTCCGGGATTTTTAATTGATGAGAAAAAAGATGAATTAGGCGCAGGGTTAAAATTGCCTCCGCAATATGAATCTCGCAGGCAGGGTATTGAAAAGGGAGTAGTTCCAGTTAAGTTTACATGGAAAAATTATGTGTGATGCATCAAAAAAATGTGAAGAATGCTGGCGCAGTATTAAATAAAGATAGCAAGGTCATGATCATGCTTCACGGCAGGGGAGCGGACGAGCAGGATATATTGTCGCTTGCGCCGCTTTTAAATGTAAAAGATTTTTCTTTAATTGCACCAGTTGCTACAAATAATACCTGGTATCCCTTTTCTTTTATGGCACCGCCGGAAAAAAATGAACCATGGTTGTCTTCGGCTATTAGTATGTTGCACAATCTGGTGTTGGATATTTTAAAAGAAGGAATTCCGTCTATTAATATTTATTTTCTTGGATTTTCACAGGGGGCGTGTTTAACACTTGAATATGTGACGCGTTATGCTATGCGATATGGGGGAGTGGTTGCATTTACAGGGGGGTTGATCGGTGATAAAATATATATGCAGCATTATTCGGGTGATTTTATGGCAACACCAGTATTTATCGGTTGCAGCGATCACGATCCGCACATTCCCGTTGAAAGAGTATATGCCACTGCGAATATTTTAAAAAACATGAACGCATCGGTTACTGAAAAAATTTATGTCAATATGGGTCATACGGTCATTCAAAATGAACTGGATACTGTAAATGACCTAATGTTTCCTATCTGATTATCTTTTAAATTATTTAGTATATTTTTTGTGGTTCACTAACCAGCTGGCTGTTTGGTAATAGGCTGTGGCAATATTAACGAGGCTGTCGTCTAGCTCCATTTTAGATTGAGTGGCAGTGGGTGGATCGTATTTAAATTGTTCTATTTTTTTCACCGGGGATTGTATCACTAATTCATTATTGCGCAGGAAGCCCAATCCCTGGTAAGTGCTGATAAATGCGCGTTCTTTTCCTTCGGACTGATTAAATACATCGTGTCCGAAAAACTTCGATTTGTAACTGAAATTTAATAAACCCAATATTGTCGGTGCAATATCTATCTGTGCCGTTAATCGTTCGTACTTTGATGGTGTAATGTTTCCCGGAGAATAAATTAATAGGGGGATGTGATATCCTGATATAGGTAACTCTGCACTGCCCGCGCTTCCCGCGCAATGATCGGCCACTATTAAGAAAATGGTATTTTTAAACCAGGGTTTTTGTTGCGCATCTTTCAAAAACTTTCCTATTGCATAATCAGTGTACTTCACTGCACCTTCGCGTGATTGATTAGAAGGAGGAATATCTATCCTGCCTTCAGGATACGTAAACGGGCGATGATTTGAAACGGTCATTACCTGTGCAAAAAAGTGCTTTCCGTTTTTATAATTATTATCTAATTGTTTTAACGTTAGCGTAAAAAGATCTTCATCCGCAACGCCCCAGATGTTTGCGTAGTGGATATCCTTTGCGTCAATTGCATCACGGTCAACAACTTTGTAACCATTATTGCTAAAAAAATAATTCATGTTATCGAAATATCCATAACCGCCATAAATGTATTCGGTTTCGTATCCTTTCGACTGGAACACCGAACCCAGCGAAAACATATTTTCATTTTCGGGCCGCTTTACAATACTTTGTCCGGGCGTAGGTGGTATGGAAAGTGCCAGCGCTTCGAGGCCGCGAACGGTGCGGGTTCCCGAAGAATATAAATTAGTAAACAATATGCTTTCGTTTACCAGTGAGTCGAGCTGCGGAGTGATATTGTCTTTGCTGCCGAAGGTTTCCATAAAACTCGCGCTCAGGCTTTCCACACTTATAAGAACCACATTCATTTTTTTCTCAGGCGCCGTATAGACTATATTTC
>JBDTMM010000134.1:0-6520 GCA_039934275.1 Flavitalea sp.
TAAGGGTGTGTTTTTCAAGTTCCCTGAACAGGTCAGAATCTTTAATACAAGCGTGTTTGATGACCTCTGCAAAACCATTGATCCATTCCCGTTCAGGAAGAGATCTTAAAAAATCAGTGTCGTATAATAAAAATTCGGGTTGATTGATTGTGCCTACAAGATTTTTATACACCCCCACGTCTATTCCGTTCTTTCCTCCTATAGCGGCGTCCACCATCGCGAGAATCGATACGGGCATGAACCCGAATCTAATTCCGCGCATGTACACAGATGCGGCGTAACCCGTAAGGTCGGTGACTACGCCCCCACCGATCCCGACTATGAAAGATTTTCTGTCGGTATTAAAAACAATTAATTGATTTAGTATTTTATCAACCGTGCTTTGGATCTTATTTTCTTCACCAGGTTCCAGTACAATTACTTTCCAGCCCTTGAAGGTATCTTCGTGTTTATCAAAAATATTCCTGTCGGTAATAATTACCGTATGCTCCGGTTCGGTTAATTTTTTTAAATCACTGAAGGCAGCATTAAAATAGTAACACGTTGTTTTCTGTGAAAAGCGATATTTCTTTTTTTGCATTAAACTGCATTTCACGCATTCATGATACGGTTCTGGTGGTTGATACTTTCCATGTGAACCGCATCGAAATATTTAGTGATGAATTCACGCGTTAGTCCAAGGTTATCTCCTTTTACAAATGCCCTTTCGAGAATTTCGTTCCAGCGGTTGGTTTGTAAAATGGTGATGTCGTTGTTCTTCTTGAATTCGCCTATTTTATCCGCGATCTTCATGCGCTGTCCAAGCAATTGCATCAGTTCATCATCGAGGTGATTGATCTGTTGCCTTAATTTTTCAAGGGCCGCATGAAAGGCTACGGAATTAATATCCTCTTTTCTCCAGATGATGGCATCGAGCATTTCGGCCAGCACTTCGGGTGTTACCTGCTGCTTTGCATCGCTCCATGCATTATCGGGATCAATATGACTTTCGATCATTAAACCATCGAAGTCAAGGTCGATAGCTTTTTGTGCAACATCCAGTAATATATCTCTGCGTCCGCAAATGTGCGATGGATCATTGATGATCATCATACCGGGGTTGCGCCTTTTCATTTCAATGGCAAGGTGCCACATAGGTGCATTGCGGTATTCAGTATTTCCGTAAGAAGAAAAACCGCGATGTATCAACCCAACAAATTTCACACCTGCTTTCTGAACTCTTTCCACTGCACCGATCCATAATTCAAGGTCGGGGTTGATAGGGTTTTTTATAAGTACGGGAACGTTCGAACCACGGAGGGCATCTGCCACTTCCTGAACGCTGAAAGGGTTAACGGTTGTTCTTGCACCGATCCATAATAAGTCCACATCAAAATGCAATGCATCTTCCACTTGTTTTCCTGTGGCCACTTCCACCGCAGTAGGCAGGCCAGTTAGTTTCTTTGCCTGTTGCAGCCATGGTAATCCTTTTGTGCCAATGCCTTCAAAACTTCCTGGTCTGGTGCGTGGTTTCCATATACCTGCGCGAAGGGCATCTACCTTTCCCGTTTTTGCCAAACGCTGCGCCGTTTCCAGAACCTGTTCTTCAGTTTCGGCACTGCACGGACCGGAAATGATCAAAGGCCTTTTTGCAAGTACTTTGTCGATCGATGCATTTGAAGTGATAGTCTGTTCCATAATTATCTATATAATTATTTTTTATAGTTATTGTAATAGTCAACCTTACCTGCTGTTGGCTTCGTTCATCCTGATGCTTCTGCCTTTATATTTTTTCCCGTCTATCGAACGGATCATCTTCTGCGCAGAATTTTTATCTACTTCGATCCAACTGTTCATTTCTTTCATATCAATTCTACCAAGCACTTCCTTGTTCAGGTCGCTCATGTCTAATATGAATTGCAAAAAACTTGCTTTATAAAAGCCATCTTTCGTACCAAGATTTACAAATAATTTTGTTGAGTCGCCATTGCTTACGTATTCTTTGTCCCTTGGCGCACTTTCTCTTCTGCGTTCGGTTCCGCGGGGCTCACGAGCGCCATTAGCGCCGTCCCATGGCTGGCGAAGTCTTTCACGTACGTTAAGGTCTTCTGCGTTTTCATAATACTTTAAAAAGCGGTCGAATTCCATAGCGGCCACTCTCTTTAATACTTCTTCCTTGCTGATGTCTGCAAACTTTTCTGCAAGCATCGGTACATAGGTTTCATAATCACCGTGACTAATATCGGCCTGCAACAATTTCTCCATAAATCTGAAGAACTGTTTGCGGCAAACGTCTTTACCACTTGGTATTTCCAGTTTGTGAAATTGCGCCTGCACCATTCTTTCGATCTGGCGAAGCTTGCCTATTTCGCGGCTGTGTACGATCGACATACAGATACCTGTATTTCCTGCCCTGCCAGTTCTTCCACTTCTGTGCGTGTAAACTTCTATATCGTCGGGTAATTCGTAATTAATAACATGTGTGATGCCCACCACATCGATACCGCGTGCCGCAACATCGGTTGCAATTAACAACTGAAGTGTTTTATCGCGGAAGTCGCCCATTACTTTATCGCGCTGCTGCTGGGTAAGGTCACCATGAAGGGCATCGATATCGTAACCGTCACGGGTAAGTTTTTCAGCAATATTCTGGGCATCGATTTTAGTCCTGGTAAATATGATGCCATAGATTCCTGGGTTAAAATCGATCAGTCTTTTTAGTGCGTCGAACCGGTGCTGTGCGTTGGTAACGTAGTATTGGTGATCGATGTTTTTATTTCCTGTATTCACCTTCCCGACGGTGATCTCCACCGGTGTTTTCATGTACTTCTTACTCACCCTTTTTATTTCGGTGGGCATGGTGGCACTGAATAACCAGGTTGAATCGCGCTGCGGCGTGTTTTGTAAAATAAATTCAATGTCGTCCTGAAAACCCATGTTCAGCATTTCATCTGCTTCATCCAGAACAACGTATTTGATCTGTTGCAGGTCAATTGCCTTCCTTTCTATCAGGTCAATCAGCCTTCCCGGTGTGGCCACCACAATGTGGACACCTCTTTTCAGTTCACGGATCTGCGCACCAATTGGAGTACCGCCATACACCGCGAGCACCTGTGCTTTGGGAATAAACTTTTTGAATAATTCTATTTCACTAACGATCTGCATACACAGTTCACGGGTGGGGCAAACCACGAGTGCCTGTGGGTGTCTTTTTTCTGCATCCACAAGATGCAGAAGTGGTAAACCGAAAGCTGCTGTTTTACCAGTGCCGGTTTGTGCTAAGCCCACCAGGTCTTTAGTACCGCTGATCAATACAGGGATAGCCTGCTCCTGGATGGGTGTGGGTTCGGTATAGCCCAAAGATTCAGTGGCCTGAACCAGCCTGGGATCTAAACCTAACCCTTCAAATGTCGCCATAATATTTAAAAATTTTTGCAAAGGTACCTCATTTCAATATCTTCCTGATCTTATTGGCATTCCCAATCAGCTCTGTCAGGTAAGGTTCGTTCTCTTTTTCAAGACAGCTTTTGAACTTTCTAAGCTGGGTGATGTGTTCATTGAGTACATCAAGGATATTTTCACGGTTTTGCATGAATATCGACACCCACATTTCGGGGTTACTTTTTGCCAGTCTCACCGTACTTTCAAACCCTGCGCTCGCCATAGCAAAAATGGTATCTTCTTCTCTTTCCTTTTCTAAAACAGTGTTAGCCAGCGCAAAAGAAGTGATGTGGGAAATGTGGCTCACGTATGCTGCATGCAGGTCGTGGGCAGCGGGTTCCATGTAAATCAGCTTCATTCCAAGGTTTCTGTAAACGGATTCCACCAGTTCAAGGGCGTCGGGATCCGAATGTTCCTTATCCGAGATAATGGTCACCTTGTCCTTAAAATCACCTTTCACTGCCGCTTCCGGACCGCTGTTCTCGGTTCCCCACATCGGGTGGGTAGCTACGAACCTCCCCCTTTTGGGATGACCTGCAAGGGTTTTGATGATCTGTTCCTTTGTGGAGCTAACGTCCATCACCACCTGGCTGGAGACCTTGTCCATTATCCGGGGCAGTAATAGCTGCGCTGCATGCACAGGTATGGCAAGAATAATTAATTCAGATCTTAATACCGCTTCTTCAAGTGTTCCTATTTCGTCGATGATACCAAGCTCCAGCGCTTTTTGCTGGTGCTGTATGTTTGCATCCACGCCAATAACATGACCGGCGAAACCCTGCTCCTTTAATGTAAGTGCCATCGAGCCACCAATAAGTCCGGTTCCTATAATTGCGACGGTCATGATAAATGAGATTTAATTCTTTCAATGGCTTCTTTTAGCTTTTCCTCTTTGCTGCACAGACTAATTCTCACGTAATTACTACCCGCATTACCAAAAATACTACCCGGAGTAATAAAAACATTCGACTGGTATAATATTTCATCGCTGAGGGCGTAACCGTCTTTATAACGGTTAGGAATAGCCGCCCACAGGAACATTCCCGCCTGGCCGGGAGCGGTAGTACAACCAGTGATATTCAGTAATTCCTGCGCAAGTTTGCTCCTTTTCAAATAAACGGCATTCAGTTCATCGTGCCACTCACGGCCAAGTTCAAGCGCTTTTGCAGCGGCGAGCTGCATGGGTAAAAACATGCCGCTGTCCATATTCGATTTAAAACGCATCACTTCATCAATCCTTTGTTTTGCCCCGCAGAGCACACCTATACGCCAGCCCGCCATGTTGTGCGACTTGCTGAGTGAATTCAATTCTACTGCCACTTCTTTTGCGCCTTCAACGCTGAGTATGCTCATCGGCTTATCGTTCAAAATAAAACTGTACGGATTATCGTGAACAACCAGGATATTATTTTTTTTTGCGAATTCTATTATTTTTTCAAAGAGTGCTTTATCCGGCAATTGCCCTGTTGGCATTTGCGGATAGTTCACAAAAAACATTTTAGTGTTTTTTGTGGTTTGCTTTTGCAGCGCATCAAAATCGGGCTGCCAGTTATTTGCTGCTTTCAGTTCATAGCCGATACATTTACCTCCCGCCAATTTTACCGCGCTGCTATAAGTTGGATAACCGGGATCGGGAACAAGCACCTCATCACCATCCTGCAAATAGGTCATGCATACATGCATGATACCTTCTTTAGATCCTATCAGCGGCAGTATTTCTGTTTCGGGATCGAGGTGTACATCATACCATTTTTTGTACCAGTTGGAAAATGCATTTCGTAATGCGGGCACGCCTTTATATGCCTGGTATGCGTGTACGTTTGGTTTTGCACTTTCTTCTGCCAGCACCCGTATAACATCAGGATGTGGAGGAAGATCGGGACTGCCGATGCCAAGGTTGATAATATCTTTACCGGCAGCATTCAGCTGTGCAATTTCCCGCAGCTTTTGAGAGAAATAATATTCACCAATGCCTTCCAGTCTTTTAGCCGTTTGCATAATTATATTTTATACCGTTTCTCCCTTTTTATAAACACCGTACACTTTTAATTCTTCGGTAAGTGGTTCAATTTTGCTGATTACTTTTTCAAATTGTGCGGTGGCTTCGAATTCCATATCGGCATGAAAAGAATATTTCCAGTCGGTGCCGGGTATGGGAAAACTTTGCAGTTTACTCAGGTTGATACCTCCATCGGCAATAGCCGTGAGTACCCGCGCCAGACTTCCCTTTGAATGATCGGTACGAAAGTTTACCGATGCTTTATTCGCATCGTTTATCGTTACACCTTTTTGATTTGGTTTCAGCACCAGAAACCTGGTGTAGTTCTTTTTCATGGTGTGGATATTCGGCGCGATCATGTGCAGGTCAAAAAGATCTGCGGCGAGTTTGCTTGCAATAGCGGCAATGTGTTTGCTTTTGTGCTGGTGAACGAGTTTGGCGCTTAGAGCGGTGTCTTCTGTTTCTACCAGTTTCCAGTTGTATTTATCAAGGTATTCCAGGCACTGCTGTATGGCCATGTAGTGCGAATGCACTTCGCGTATGTCTTCGAGTTTTACGCCTGGGTTAACCATTAAATTCTGCCTGATATTAAGATACACTTCCCCCACAATGGTGAGGTTACTTTTTTGAAGAAGGTTATAGTTGGGAAGAATGCTTCCTGCAATGGAATTTTCAATGGCCATTACGCCGCCATTACTTTCCCTGGTGTCTGAAGCAATCTTTATCAGGTCGCGGAAAGTGGCACACGGGATCACTTCTACTTCCTTACCAAAAAAATGCTGGGCAGCTGCCTGGTGAAAACTGCCTTCGTACCCTTGTATGGAAACCTTTGTTTGGTTTTGTTTCATTGTGCTTATTCAACTGTAAAATGCAAAAATCCCGGCGGTGTGCCGGGATTCTTTATGTTAATTACTTTTTTCAGGTTTAACAAAAGCGTTCCCGGCCACTTGTAAAGTAGAAGTAAAAATAAAAAAAAGGGAATGCCTTTGTGATGTTCATGCTGGATCAAAAATAAACAGTTCCTTCGAAAATTAAAATTATATTTTTTCTTTGCGATTCTTTGTGTTCTTTGCGATACCCCTCTCCGCATTCAGGGAGTAT
>JBDTMM010000135.1:0-6520 GCA_039934275.1 Flavitalea sp.
ATATCAATCTTGAATACGCTGAAAATAAATTCAGCAAGAGCAAGATCAGCTTATTAAAGGTGGCCTAAATTTCAGCGATGTTGGACCTTATAGAAAAACTAAAACTTTCAGTTGGCATCACTGATGAGCAGGCGCTGAAAGCGATAGAAGTGATCAAGGATTATACTAAAGAAAAGTTCCCCATGTTTGGCAGTGCCATTGATAATGTATTCAGCAAATATAAACCTGAAGTCAAAGACGACTTCCTACCCTGATACCGTTTTTTGTTTAATACCCGGATATTGCATTTTAAATGATTGTAACGTGTCCCGGATGGTGGTCAGCATTACAAATTCTTTGTACCAGTTCTGATCTGCGGGAGTAATTATCCACGGAACTTTATTGCAGTTTTCAAATGCATCCTCGTACATTTTCATGTAATCATCCCATAATACGGCTTCTTTAAAATCATTTTCGTTGTACTTCCATTGTTTAGAAGGTTCCTTAATTCTTTCCTGCAACCGTAAATCCTGTTCTTCTTTCGAAATGTGCAGGTAAAATTTTAGTATGCGGGTATTGTTATGTTGTTCGAGCAGTGATTCGAAATCATTAATAGCCTTCATTCTTTTTGTGGCCGTTTCGTCATCGCACCATTTGTGTACGCGCGTTACAAGAATGTCTTCGTAGTGCGATCGGTTGAATACCTTTATCATTCCTTTGCCCGGCGTAGCAAGATGTATGCGCCATAAAAAATCATGATTTAGTTCGTCTGGTGTGGGAACTTTAAAGGATGTTACTGAAACGCCCTGGGGGTTTATAGTAGAGAATACATTTCTTATAGCACCGTCTTTACCGCTGGCATCCATTCCCTGAATCACTACCAGCAATGCGTGGTTCGAAGAAGCGTATAATAAATTCTGCAGGTCACGGACCTCAGCAAGCAACTCCACAATTTTCTCTTTGGTGGATGCTTTGTCAAGATCCTTAGGTGCACGCGTGCTTATTTCGCTCAGTTTTATTTTTGCCATGCTGTTAAATTGATTACTGTAAATGTAATCACTTCAGCAGTTCCCTGGAGATAACGAGCTTTTGAATTTCGGAGGTTCCTTCACCGATGGTGCAAAGTTTACTGTCGCGATAAAATTTCTCTACGGGAAAGTCTTTGGTATATCCATAACCACCAAATATCTGGACAGCTTCGTTGGATGCTTTTACAGCCACTTCACTGGCGTAATACTTCGCCATTGCGGATTCCCGTGTAACATTAATGCCCCGGTTTTTAAGATCCGCGGCCTGGAATGTAAGGAGTTCAGCAGCCATTATTTCAGTGGCCATATCGGCCAGTTTAAATGCTATTCCCTGGAAGCTGGAAATGGGTTTATCGAACTGATGTCTTTCTTTTGAATATTGAACAGATGCCTCATATGCGCCCTTAGCGATGCCTAATGAAAGTGCAGCGATTGATATCCTTCCGCCATCCAGCACCTTCATGGCCTGCTTGAAGCCGTCTCCCACTTCACCCAAACGGTTGGCATCGGACACCCTGCAATTATCAAATATCATTTCCGCGGTTTCGCTTGCGCGCATACCCAGTTTATTCTCTTTTTTACCGCCCCTGAATCCGGGTGTTCCCTTTTCCACTACAAATGCAGTGGAATTGTTTTTTGACCTGGCGTCGCCGGTACGCGTCATAACTACTGCAACGTCGCCGCTGATACCGTGGGTGATCCAGTTTTTTGTGCCGTTAATGATCCAGTCGCTGCCGTCTTTGGTGGCCACGCATTTCATGTTACCTGCGTCACTGCCTGTGTTCGGTTCTGTAAGTCCCCACGCCCCGAGATATTCTGCGGTAGCGAGTTTTGGAAGGTATTTTTTCTTCTGTGCCTCGTTGCCGAAGTTCATAATATGGCCTGTACAAAGCGAGTTGTGAGCCGCCAGGCTAAGCCCTATAGATCCGCAAACCTTTGCTATTTCCTGTATTACGCTTACATATTCAAAGTAACCAAGTCCCGATCCGCCATACTGCTCGGGAACAAGAACCCCCATAAAGCCAAGCTTTCCCATTTCCTTAAAGATGTGTAGCGGGAACGCCTGCGTTTCGTCCCATTCCATAACGTGCGGCTTAATGTGTTGGTGGGCAAAATCGCGGGCTGAATGCGCTACCTGCGAGGTAATTTCTGAAACTTCAAAATTCATAGGGTGCAAAATAAGCCAATATTTTACAGACTATCAAGTGTTAGCCTGGGATACTTTAGTGTTTGTGTCTTACTGCATTTCAGGGATCTGAATCGGGTAATATTTTCATGTACCCGGGGTTCAAAAAAGCACTTCAGGGATTCGAACCACCAGGTACAAAGTACTCCAGGGAAGCACAAAGGATCAAAAAGTCAGGTAAGGCAACAATCTTTTCAAAGAACTGGTATCCAGATTGTTTACTTTTTCGAGGTCCAGCGCCGAGGTGAACCTGCCATGAGCAGTACGGTAGGCCACCAGCACATTCGCAAGATTCCAGCGGATATAGGGATGCTGTTTCAGCGTTTCCTTATCCGAGTCGTTTATATTGATTCGCCTGATGCTTGCAGAATCGCATTTTAAATAGGGCAGCAACGTCCGAAAGGCAGAATCCTGCAGGCCATAAATTTCACCCACCTGGTTCACTGAATAGAATCCTCCCAATCTTTCCCTGAACGTGATGATACGCACTGCAAGCTTGCTTCCTATGCCCGGCAACGCAATAAAGGCCGAAGTATCCGCGGAATTGATATCAATGATTTGCGGTGCCGACCTCGGCCGGTATTCTTTCGGCCTTGACTTATCCTCATAGGAAGTGTAACGTGATGTATAATTAGAATAGGGTCTTTTTCTGAATGACGGGTAATTGGTGTACCGTTCACGGGCACGATAATATACCTGGCTACTATCATTGTAAAACTTTCGCTCCGGTACACGCGCTGCTATTGCCGGCATCGTCACTTCCATCTTAGGTGGCGCCTTCTTCCAGAATTTCGGCAATACCGCAAATCCACCCATAATCAGCAGCAATGCAACGATGCCGATCCTCTCCTTCTTTGAAAATGTGAAATATCCCCGCAGATCCATAATCGATATTTACAGCAAGGTAAATCCGTTGGCGAGTGTTGTAATGAGTGATTTAGCGGGTAATTACAGTTTTATCACCATGCCATCATAGGCAAGTTGCATATTGGAAGGCAGTTCCAGGTTCACCTCGTCGTTCAGTCCCATCTGGTGGCTGAGATGCGTGAAATAGGTTTTTTCTGCGCCTATCTTCTGCGCCATCTGAACACTTTCTTCCAGCGTAAAATGCGAAATGTGTTTTTCTTTTCGCAGCGCATTTAGCGTTAATATTTTTGTTCCCTGTATTTTTTCAAGTTCCAACGGCTCTATCCGGTTGGCGTCGGTGACATAAGTAAAATCTCCAAACCGAAATCCCATCACCTGCATTTTCATGTGCCACACCATCACCGGAACTACCGGAATGTCACCTACCACAAATGGTTCCATGTCAATGGTATTTAAATGAATTTCAGGAACGCCCGGATACCTGATATCCGCAAAGGCATAGGGAAATTCCCTTACCAGCACTTCCTGCGTCATGTCCGTTGCAAACACTTCCATGGGTTTACCGCTGAAATAATTATACGCGCGAACATCATCAAGTCCGGCAACGTGATCCTTATGCGAATGTGTAAACAATATGGCATCGAGTTGTTTTACATCTGCCCGCAACATCTGGTAACGAAAATCCGGGCCGGTATCTACCACCAGCGTGGTTTTCTCAGATCTAACGAGAATGCTTGAACGAAGACGTTTATCTTTTTTATTTGCAGAGGTGCACACGCGGCAACTGCACCCGATCAGGGGTATGCCTCCACTGGTGCCGGTTCCCAGGTATGTTATGGTGAGAGAAGGATAAGACACTATTGAATAATGAATTTAATCAGGCTTTTGTAAGAATCTGCTCAAAGGTTTTTCTTCCTTCGGTGGAAAGTATTTCGGGATCGGGAATTAATTTAGGGATGATGTCCATCATGGTGTGTATCCGTCCTTCGAGTTGCAGGAATTTGTTCAGCACGACCACTTTTTTTTCTTCGAGGATGCAGTATCCACTTTGAAAAGTTCCGCGTTCGTAACGAATCACATAACGTATTTCCGAAAGCAATCCCTCTAGTTTATCGAGCGTGTGCTGTGTGTATTTCATCTCTTGATTTTGCTATGCAAAGATACTTTACTTGTTCGTCATCCTGATCACCGGTATGATCATTTCCTCCAGACTTACCCCGCCGTGTTGAAAAGTATTTTTATAATAATTAACGTAGTAATTGTAATTGTTCGGGTAACACAGGAACAGGTCTTCCTTTGCAAAAATGAAAGAAGAATTTACAGTAGGAACCGGCAACCCCGCCTCCTTTGGATCTCTGAAAACCAGCACATCCTTTGGCTCATAATTCAGGTTCCTGCCGTGTTTGTATCTCAGGTTGGTGGTGGTTTGTTTGTCACCGATCACCTTTGCCGGCGACTTCACCCTCACACTTCCATGATCCGTTGCCAGTACGATATTGATTTTTTTGTCGGCCACTTTCTTCAGCGCCTGGTGCAGCGGTGAATGTTCAAACCAGCTTTTTGTTACCGAACGGTAGCTGATCTCATCCCCGGCCAATTCTTTCAGCACTTCCATTTCTGTTCTCGCATGGCTCATCATGTCCACAAAATTGTACACGATAATATTCAGGTCGTTGCCCATCAGGTTGTGAATAGTATTCACAAGATCCTGTCCCGCCTGGTGGTTCAGCACTTTTGTATAGGAAAATTTGATGTCTTCTCTTTTCATTCGCTTCAGCTGGCTCCTGAAAAAGTCTTCTTCAAATAAATTCTTGCCTCCTTCTTCGTCGTCGTTTTTCCATTGGTGATGATATTGTTTGTCAATTTCCAGTGGCATCAGTCCCGAAAACATAGCGTTGCGGCTGTACTGTGTAGCCGTAGGAAGAATGCTGTAAAATGTTTCTTCCTCCGCAATTCTGAAGCTTTCTGAAAATATGGGTTGTATTGCTTTCCACTGGTCGAACCTTAAATTATCGAGCAGTATAAAAAAAGTTGGAATGCCTTTTTCAATATGAGGGAACACTTTAAATTTAAAAAGTGTGTGCGACATTATAGGACCCGAACCCGATTTCGGATCCACCCATTTTGCATAATTCCTCGACACGAATTTAAAAAACTCGGTATTCGCTTCACTCTTTTGCGCGTGTAATACTTCCTGCATTTCGGGACTGTCACTCTTTTCCATTTCCAGTTCCCAATACACCAGCTTTCTATAAATTTCCATCCACTCGTTGTGATCGGGATTGCTGTTAAGCGCCATGAATAAATTACGGAACTGTTGCTGGTATGCGGAGGTGGTTCGCTCTGCTACGAGCCTGCGGTTGTCTAATATTTTTTTCAGGCTCAGCCAAACCTGGTTCGGATTAACGGGCTTTATTAAATAATCCGTTATCTGGCTGCCGATGGCATCATCCATTAAATTTTCCGTCTCATTCTTTGTAATGAGTACCACCGGTATATGCGTATTAAGTTCCTTTATTTTCGACAAAGTTTCCAGACCGGAAATTCCCGGCATAGTTTCATCGAGCAAAACAACGTCTACCTGGTTCTCTTTTAAAAAATCAAGTGCATCAAACCCATTTGTAAGCGCATTCACTTCGTAACCTTTGTTCTTTAAGAACAACAGTTGCGACTGAAGACTTTCAATTTCATCATCAACCCAAAGAATTTTACCTGGAGACATAATTCAATTTTAAGGTAATCATCACGACAACCGTCCTTCAAGTAAAGATAGTTATTGTACTTTTGGAAGGCTTGCCACTCTATTTAACAAATCGGCAACAGGAATGAGCACTCGCCCAAGAAAAATTATCAACGATCCGGTTCACGGTTTTATCACTATAGATCATCCGCTGATCGCAGACATTATCGCACACCCGTTTTACCAGCGTTTACGTAGAATTAACCAGATGGCTTTTGCCCATCTCGTTTATCCCGGAGCCATGCACTCCAGGCTGCACCATTCGCTTGGTGCTTACCACTTAATGTGCAATGCATTGAATGAACTGAAAAATAAAGGCACCACCATCACCGCGGAAGAAGAGACCGGCGCCAGGATCGCCATATTATTACATGATGCCGGCCATGCGCCTTTTTCGCATGCACTGGAGAAAATACTGATACCCGGAATTCATCACGAAACGCTTTCGCTTTTAATTATGAAAGCGTTAAACACGGAATTCAATGGCAAACTCGATACCGCCATCAGCATCTTTACCAATACCTATCCTAAAAGATTTTTGTCACAACTAGTTTCAGGGCAACTTGATGTTGACAGGCTTGACTATCTCACCCGAGACAGTTTTTTTACCGGGGTATCAGAAGGAGTAATAGGTTACGACAGGATTATAAAAATGCTCGCCGTACAGGACGGTGAACTGATGGTAGAAGAAAAAGGAATTTATTCCATAGAAAAATTCCT
>JBDTMM010000136.1:0-6481 GCA_039934275.1 Flavitalea sp.
TTTTTCCCTTCAATAGAATGATATACTTCAGGATGGAACTGCACGCCGTAAAGCGGGTATTCCTGACCGTTAATTTTGAATGCGGCAAAAGGGATGTCATCCGTTGTTGCTAAAACTTCAAAGTCAGGAGTTGCGTCTAAAATGGAATCACTGTGGCTCATCCACACCTGCGAGAGGTCCATCACATCCTTAAACAATACATCATCCATTTTCTTGCGAAGGAGTGCGCGGCCGTATTCGCGTTTGTTGCTTTTTTCAACGTGGCCACCGAATTGCTTTGCAGCGAGTTGTGCGCCATAACATATTCCAAGTACAGGTACTTGTTTTTTCATTGCCGCAATGTTCACATCGGGGGCATTGCTATCGTTTACGGAAAAAGGCGAACCGGAGAGAATGATGCCTTTGAGGGTATCATCAAACTTGATTTCATGGTTGAAGGGAGTGATCTCACAATACACATTTGCTTCTCTTACTGCCCTGGCTATCAACTGGGTATACTGGCCGCCAAAATCCAGAATCAGTATCTTTTCTGTCATGGTCGTGCGAAGTTAAAGAAATCAGAGGTCAACATATTTCACATTGGTGATAATGGTGTAGTATTCGATGTTGTCTTTTAAGGGAAACAAGAGGTTTATGCCAATGAAGCATAAGGTAGCAAGAACCAGTATAGAAAGAAATGTGGGCATTGAGCCCTGAGGGTAAAAGAATGGTGCTACTTCAGGCAGCCCTGTTATAAAAATAATTCTTCAATATAATTTCTATTTCCGTCAGGCGGAAAGGTTTTGAAATGAAGTCGTTCATACCTACATCCATGCAGCGCTGCCTGTCTTCTTCCATGGCATCGGCCGTTAAAGCAATGATAGGGATATTTGCCTTTGGACTGGTCATTTTTCTTATTGTTTTCGTTGCAACGAATCCATCCATCACCGGCATATTGATATCCATAAATATCATCACCGGGTCGTTATCCTGCAACAGTTGTATCGCTTCTTCCCCGTTGCCTGCCTTCAATACTTCCATCCCCATATTAACAAGCACCTCACTGATCAACAGCATATTGATCGCATTGTCTTCCGCCACCAGCACCTGTGCCTTCCTGGAAAATCTTGCAATCTTGGGAAGCGGTTTGTCTGTTGTTTTTGCACCAGCAGAATTATCAAATACGATATTCAACAGGTCAACCAAATCGTTCAGCTTAACGGGCTTCGACAAAAACTTATCGATGCCCACCGTTTTTGCATCTTCCTGAACCATTGTTTTTTCCAGAGAAGAAAGCATCAGTATAAAAGGTTCATTGTTATTTGAGACCATTTTCCTGATTTCTTTCACGAGTGAAATTCCATCCATGCCTGGCATCTGCTGATCCGTGATCACCAGGTCGTACATGGTATGTTTGAGTTTTTCAATCGCTTCACTACCACTATTACAGGCGTCACAAGGAACGCCAAGGTAATCAAATATGCCCTGCATCAGTTTGCAATTGGTTTTGCTGTCATCGATCACCAATACGCTTTGCAGGGTTCCTTTGGTGATCATTGCCGCGCGCGGCATTCCGTTTATTACTTCCAGCGGAAGATGGATTGTGAACTCGGAACCAATGCCATAATTGCTTGAAACGGTAAGTCGGCCATTCATTAATTCTGTAAGCGCTTTTGATATGGTCAGTCCAAGTCCTGTTCCTCCAAAATTCCTGGTAGTGGACGCATCTGCCTGCGTGAAACTTTCAAATATTTCGTTCAGTTTTTCCTTAGCAATTCCAATACCCGTATCCTTCACTGTTATCGACACTGCCTTTAACGGTTCGCTATCGATAAAGATCAATTCTTCCGTTTGTTTTACCGTTACTACTATTTCACCTTGGCTGGTAAATTTAATGGCATTCCCGAGCAGGTTGATCAGCACCTGCCTGATGCGAATTTCATCGCCATCGAACACTGCCGGTAAGTTGGGATCAATATTGCAAATGATCTCTATCTTTTTTTCCTGCGCTTTTATCGAAAGCATATCAACGATCTCTTCCACCACCTCATTTAATTTGAAATGGTGTTTATCTATTATTAATTTACCCGCTTCGAGCTTGGAAAAATCAAGAATATCATTGATAATACCTAAAAGATTTGATGCTGATTTATTTACATTCTGTAAATATTCGCGTTGGGTATTTTTTAATTCCGTGGTAAGTACCAGTTCAGTGAAACCCATGATGCCATTCATCGGCGTGCGCAATTCATGGCTCATATTGGCCATAAATTCACTTTTTGCTACATTGGCCTCCTCCGCTTTTTCTTTCGCCTCTATCAACTGTTTTTCCATTTCATGCCTTTCTATAACAGAGCCGAGTGTTACCGCGAAGGATTTCAATATGGAAAATTCTGTTTCGGTCCACTGGCGCGCTATTTTAAAATCATGGAAGCTTACAAATCCCCAAAAATAATCCGATACAAATACCGGGATGGTCACCATGGACATTACCCCCTTGTCTTCCATTATTTTCTTTAATAGAATGTCTTCCATTTCAGAGGTCAGACTGAAATATATTTCTCCTGCTGCTAATTTTTCAAATGCGCAGGTGAGTCCGGTAACATGTTGAAGGTTGGTTATCCTGTATTCAATAGAATCTGTTTGGTTGGTCCAGCGCAGAAAATGATCCGTGTATCCATCGTACGTAATATCGCCGGTATTTTTATATACATTGGCCATGTCGGCCTGCATTTTCAAACCAAGTATTCGCACTGCATTCCCCATGGCCTTATCGGGGTCGCTATTGCTGATCAGTTCCAGTGTGGCCGCAGCTACTGCCTGCAACATTTCATCCTTACGGACGAGATCGTAAGCATTGTAGCGCAGTTCCATTTCACTGGCACTTAAATTGTCGCGCATGGTGATCAGCGCCTGGCCAAGTACGTCCTCCTCACTTAATGGTTTAAATGGAATATCGAAATTGCGTTTGCCCACTTCATCGGCAAAATGGGTGGTAGCTAATGTTTTTTCAGTAAGGTTATACACCGCCTCCATCATCTCACCCATTTCATCGTGATATATTTTTTGATGATGTGGTTTGATAATGCCCTTGCCAAGGTCGTTAATGATCGCTTTTATTTTTTTGATGGGCTGAATAATAATTCTCGACATATAAAATGCGAGAAACAATGCAGCGGATACAATGGTGATGGCAAGCATTACCACGATGCGTGATAAATTTGCAGAGGATTTATCGAGGTTGGCCCTTTCGGTCATTCTCAATTCCTGCCCGTAAACATTAATATTTTTTATAGTGGTCATCAGCTCACCGGTATGAGGCAGTACCTCATCTTCGATGGTCCGCTCTGCTTCAAGTTTTAATACGATATCATTATACGAGTCGAAATTATTCAGTGAGGTCATGATCCCTTTTTCTATCACCATCAGGTTTTCGAAGCCGGTGAATACTTTTTGCAGGCTGTCGTTAAACCTGGTGTTTTTCCATTCCGACATATAATTGGTAAGGGATGAATGCAGGTTTTTGTATCCCGAATCATGAATTGCGATTAATTTTTCTTTGTCCTGCAGGCTGGACCTCAAAAACACCCAGTTGGTGGTGTACATTTTTGATTCAAGGATCATTTTATTGAGATCGTCAATTCCTTCCAGTGCGGGGTCTACAACATTCGTAACGTGTTTGCTTAATTTTTCATTCTGGCGGAGCGTGACGATAGTGATGATGCCGTTGATCGCGAACAGCAGTACTAGGAATGAAAAACTCAGGTTGAGTCTTTGTTTGATGGTGGTTTTCATGGATTCCCAATACGGGAGTTTATTAATTGATCACCTTTGCCAGTTCGAGTAATTCATTTGCGATCCTCAGGTGGCGGTCCCTGATATTCATTTTGTTTATTTCAAGCGAAAGTTTTTCGTCATTAATTGCAAAGTGCATGCAAATTTTATCTGTTCTGCTTCCATAATCTTCTGTGACCAGTAATATCGGTTCACCGCCTGTACGGGAAGCGATTTTATTTATCATCCGGCTTTCATTCTCTGCGATGAATAAGATGTGGCAGTCGAATGTTTGCTGGGTAGATGAAAATTTGCGGATGACGATCTTTTGGGTACCTGCCCACTTGTTGGCAGTTAATTTTATCAATTGATCATAGAGGGGTGTTTCGCCTACTACGCCTACCACGAAGTCGCCGGTTTTGCGACTTTCGGGCCAGTCGATATATTTAGTAAAGTGGTAGATAATATTGGCATGAACCGAGTAATCGGTGGGTTCCTGGGCGATGGATTTGGTGAATGAGCCTAGGAACAGGAATAAAAGAAAGATGGTCCATTTTGCTTTGGAGTGGCTTGGCTTATGCGGATGATTATTACGTTCCCCGATGGGTTGCGGTAACAGGGTTTGTGAAGAAAAAGGCTTGTTCATTGGACAGTAGAAAGGAGGAATTGTATTTCCTTATCTGACTCTTCAACGCATTGTTTTGATGTAAAGTGCATGAAAAGCAGTTATTACATTGAGGTAAGTGTTAAACTTATATCTGTATAAGGGTTTTTTCTGTTGGATAAGGGTGGTTTGGTTCACAATAACCAGCTTCCGGTAGCGTTCTTCGGGCTTTGCTGACGGTGTTAATATCAAATTTTCTACAAATTCACAAAAAGTGGGGAAGAGTTTTATGGGTGCCAGCATTTCTTTTTTGTTGAAAAAGTAGTCAGCAGCATTATTAGGTTGGCTTTTCATTTTCAACCTGCATCTCTGAAAGCTCTTTTCTCAAATATTCTTTTATCAACGCATTATACAACCTGTTCCTCGGTACGTTCAATCTTACCTGCGCCTCATCGCGGTCCTTATCCACCGACATGATTTCTTTTGCTTTTACATTGGCGCCCTTCATTATTTCATTCATCTTTTTTTGCTTCGCACTCAGCTTTCGTTCACTCATATTGGGGTAGCTGCTTACGAACGTTTTTCCGTTCCTGGTGCGGAACACAAGTTGTTTACCAAGAGTACCGGTGAGTCCGGCGGTAATTGCATTATTGGATACTGCCATAATAATGAGGTTTTTCTGACTATAATATACGGATAATCTTATATATCTGCAAGCCGGGTTTTCCGGTATTTTTAGGGTTATCCTCCGTTTATCCCGGGTTAAAAAGCCCAGCCATACCCCAGGATAAGCGGAAGATAAGCGGAGGATTAGATGTATAGCAGTGACGTGGAGAATATAGTCATAAAAAAAGCACCATATTATGGTGCCTTACTTAAAAAAATAAAAAAGGTATTAAGAAGCAAGAGCATTCACCCTGCGGGCGAGCTTGCTTTTGATGTTTGAAGCCTTGTTTTTGTGAATGATGCCCTTTTTTGCAAGTTTATCAACCATGGAAATGATGTTAGGAAGTTGTCCGGCAGCTTCTTTATTGTCTTTGATCACTTTAAGGTCGCGGATCGCATTACGAGTGGTCTTTCCGTAATAACGGTTGCGGTCCCTGCGTTTTGTTGCCTGCCTTACATCTTTCTTGGTAGCCTGGTGATTTGCCATTTCGCTCAAAAATTTTAAGACGGCAAATGTACGGGTAATTAATGGAAAACCTGCAAAGTGAATGTTTATTTTATGGTTGTTTCACGCAAAGGCGCAAAGATTTGGGCAAATGGGCAAAGAAAACGCCAAGGCGCCAGATAGTTTAAAAATTCACTTTTTAGTGTGTGCGCTACCCCTTGGAATATTCCTTTGCACCTTTGCGTGAAACAACTTGAAAACAAGTTAATTTGACCGATATTTGTAAACCATTATTTGAACGGGATTTTCTCCCGCGAAGCATTAATGGTCAATAAGTTTGCTATTTTATGAAGGATTTCAGTTACATAACCAATTCCCACCCTGCTTTCATTGAAGGACTTTATCAGGATTTCAGCAAAGACCCAAGCTCCATTGACCCGGAACTCAGGAAGTTTTTCGAGGGCTTCGACTTTGCAATGACAGGTGGAAAAGCAGTTTCGAGCGGAACTTCAAATGGTAACGGCCAACCCTTAAAGCCACTTGAAATCAGCGGCAATGGCAAGGCTATAGAAGCCGCACCACAGAAAACTAATGACGGAGTGGATTGGAAGAAGGAACTCGGTGCATACCGCCTTATTCTCGGTTACAGGAACAAAGGGCATCTTGAAGCCAAAACCAACCCCATCAGGCCAAGGAAAAACAGGGGCGCTAACCTCGATCCTGGATTTTTCGGATTCACAGAAGAAGACCTGAACAAGAACTTTTTTGCCGGAAATCTTATCGGCCTGGGTACTACCACTCTTAATAACATTTTAAAGCACCTGCAGGCCACTTATGCTTCGCGGGTGGGTATAGAATTCAAATACATCAGCGACCAGAAAAAAGTGAACTGGCTAACCAATGAAATGGAAAAGAACTGGTTGCAGCCGGTGCCGCTGGAAAAAAAGAAACGGATCCTGGAAAAGCTGAACCAGGGAGTGATGTTTGAGAAATTCCTTCACACCAAATATGTA
>JBDTMM010000137.1:0-6426 GCA_039934275.1 Flavitalea sp.
GTGGCCAGGGAAGGGAGCGTTTCCCTGAAAACCCATTTGCCATCCAGGAAACTACCGGGATTATAATTTTTATATGGCCAAAGACCCCATGGCTGTGTGCTATGATTTGCGGCTACCCCGATATTTGTTTTCAGATCGGTTAATGACGTGGGCATCCCGTTCCATACGGTGGTTGCCAATCTCCAGCGTTTCATATCAAATAGAAAATGTCCTTCAAACGCCAGCTCCACCCTGCGTTCATGTACTATGCGGCTAAAGGTAATGTCGCCCGCGGTTAATGGATTAGCAAGTCCTGCCCTTGCCCTTACAAGGTTCACATAAGAGACTGCAATGTTGGATTGGCCCAATTCAAAAGCAGCTTCTGCCGCGTTCAACAAAACTTCGGCATACCGGTATCGTATAAACGCAATTCTGCTGCCGGTTGCTTTTTTTCCGGAGCCAATGGTATTGTCGAGGTATTTTCGGAGATAAAATCCGGTTTGTGTATGGCGTTCAAGGCCATTAACCGGGCCATCTTTACCAACGACCTGCACTGGGGTTCCGCCCGTGGTTAATGGTTTTAATTCATCCGCTGAAGAGCTTGTAAGAATACTTCCATCGGGAAACTGGTATCCTGCCCATATATCAATGGTGCCCGATCTGAATTTCCCTCCGGGTATCAACAAAGTGCCTGCTAACCGCGCATCCCTGCCATTAAAGATATCCTGAACATTGTCATAATAAATAGGATCTCCCGACGACGATGTTGCTGCGAACGGGGCATAAGTGTTATCAAGTTTTTCAAATTGCTCAGCGATGTTCAATGAAGGATTCAACTTACCGCCTTCATTCGATTCTTCCGCCAGGGAATACGGTTGATTATTGACCGTAAACTGGTGACTTTCTCCGTCACCAATAAAGTCTTCCATATAAATTGTTTCGAGGCTATTTCTATCCAGAAATAAGTTTGCAAAATTATCGGAAGGATTGATGAGTAAGTTGTATAACGTATATCCGCCTGCCTGTCCTTCAATTATTTCCTTTGCAGCAACCAGGGCAACTGAATAATAGTTGGTGGCCATAGAAACTGGAATACCCACTTCACCTCCCGGCAACGACACTTCCGGACTGAGTGATCCGTATTTTGCTATCGATGCTGCATAAAGCGCCGCCCGTGATTTCATGGCCAGGGCTGCGCCTTTTGAGGCGTGTGACCTGTTGCTGAGATCTGATGAAAGATCATTTTTGATTGCCTCTCCTTCGCTGATAATAAAATCATACACATCGGATTCTTTCGCCCTCGCCATTTTAAGATCCCTTCTTTGAGTTGTAAAATCATCACTCACTACCAGCGGCACTCCACCCATACGTTTTACCAGTTCGAAATAAAAATTAGCCCTCAGGAATCGCGCTTCCGCGAAGAATCTCTTTCTATCGGTTTCGGTGAGGGCGGTGGACATACTATCTTTCAGCATAAAAAGGTTTATGTCCCTGATGTAGTTGTATGATTTTGCCCAGTCCAATGCCCAGGAACTGTATGGCCAGCCGGTTCTTTGTACAATATCGGCGCTTGCATTTTCTGATGGAAAACTTTCGCTGAAGTCTGCCATTGTTTTCCATCCGGGAACCGCATGATCACCATCGAGGTTGCAAAAATCCACCTGGCCTTTGTAAAGCACATCCAGCGCATCGCTTGCTGTTGAAAGGTCGGCAAATGGTTTATTGTTATCGGTGTTTCCAGGTGGGTCGGGCGGTTGGGTGGAAGTACCTTTTTTGCAACTCCATAAGGCACAGGTAAACAGCGTAATGATCGAAATTAAAAAAATCCTTTTCATAATAGAGCATGATTTAAACACCGGTCGGATAAAAGCCGAAACTCAATATATCCTTAGAAAACTAATATGCCTGTTTTTTTATTAATTGGCGATAATAAATATTTTACGAAGGTGTTGTTAGGTAACCTGATGAGAAAAGTTATCATTTTAGCTGGATAATTTTATCATGACGATTGGCGGCAACTTTTCAGCAACTCCCGAGCGGTCAAACCCTTTCAAACCACAGCAGCTCATTAAGCGGTACAACAAATAATTTCTTAACAGGCCCCTTTATTATATTTCCATTTGGAGACTTCCATTTTCCTTTTGGAAACACTACCTGTCGTGAATTTTCTTTTTTAACAACGGGTGCCACCATATACCTGTCGCCGAGCATGAATTGATCCTGGATACTTTCGAAATTCTGGTGAGGAAAAACATATTCCAAACTTCTTACAATCGGTTCTCCTGTAATGGCCGCGGAATCAGCCAACTGTAAAATATACGGGGTAAATTGTTTGCGTAGTGCCACTGCTTTCTTTACTATAGTTTGGTTTGTACTATCCAATACTCTCCATGGAGCAATGGAGAACTGCATCATCGGCATCAATGCAGAGATCTGAGCCGACCTTACCACCAATTGCTGATCAAACCCACTATCTACAAAGCTGAATAATTCACCGCCGCCAATCATATCCGGACAAGTAAACGGATACCCTAATAGTCCGGCAGCAATGGTATGAGGTATCAGCTTGCGTACGTCGTTCCAGTCGTGCCTTTTATCCCGCAGTCTTTCCACCAATGCCTGACCGCCTTGTTTCCACATGGCCCGGTATTCATTCAAAGTATATTTTAGACCGATAGATCCCCATAATTCGCATTGTTCATTTGGAGTGACCTTTTTATAAGACAAAGTATGGGGAGGATAATATTCCATGTCTCCGGCGTCCAGTTTAAATCCATCTATACCATATTCGTGTTGCATGAAATTAAATTGCTCTTCGATCCATAACAGAGCATCAGGATTTGTACAATCCAGTTCAGCACTAAACCCGTTCCACCAGTTCACCAGCAGCGGATCTTTTGCATCTTTATATACTTGCGTGGCATCTCCTTTGTTGTCGAATAACAAACAGCGCTTTTCTAACAGCGTCCTGAACTCTTCTGTATCGGGGCTGATAAACGGACATACCCATAACATTACCTTAAAGCCTAACGCATGAAGTTCATCCATCATTTTCTTTGCATCGGGAAAACGGTCTTTTCTAAACTCATATTTGCCATAGTATGGTGCCCAGTTATCATCTATCATAAAAACACCGGGCGGAAAGCCGTTATCAATGATCTTATGGGCATAAATTAACAGGTCAGCCTGATTTACTGTATAGTTCAGTTCTACCCAGGAGTTGTATTGTGGTTGCTCAAATAAAAGTGTATTCGGCGTAGTGCCTGAAGCAGGAAAGTACAATTTTTCTGCCGCTTTGTATGCCCCTTTTAAACTGTTGTTTCCGTTACCGGTTTTAATTCCTGTGATACTGTTAACCGTAATGTTTTTCCCTTTCAGTGAGAATTGAATTGGCCCATCGCTCCAGATATATCTTCCTTTGGTGGATAATAATAATGGGGAAGCCTGGTTGCCTGCGTTGTTTCCATAGAGGTTCAGGGTATAGCCATCAGCAAAAGGCATATTGTGCCCCTCATTTACAGCTGCGCCGAACCATTTTTCATCGGGGTCACTAGTTACGGTGTCGGAGAACCGAAAAACGTTCTGTGAAAAGCCGTTAAATAAAATGGTAAATAAAATCAAGGTCATCGATACTGTGCGTACTATCATTTTTCGACTTGTTTTTATAAATAAAAATGAGGCAATTCAATCACATATTATCAGGAAAGTCGCCTGCAAAGTGATTGCAGCAGGCATTTTCAGGAATATTACATCATTATTCACCAGAGTAACACCGGTATTTTAATAGTTGCAACATATAAATTTACGTGTTCTTTTCTAAAAAAATAGAATCATACAACTGCATACTACCTCACAATAACAGGTATATATCTAAGTTTATATAAATGACCTGACCAAAAATATCCGGCATGCGCATGAATTTAATATGTCTCCCGGACACCTTTGGATGGTGCAAACTCTTTCACACTCATTCTATTTTTGCGACACTCCTCAAATAAAAAACCTGAGGTTGAAATTACTATTTATAATATTTGTCGGAATAATCATGAGTGTGCCTTATATTTCTTTCCAGGGAAATGAAATCAAGACCAACACAAAGATGGGAATTATCCCACCCATTATTCTTTGTTTAATTACTCAAACGTGCGTTGCCTATTACTTCCGTAATGGATAAAAGTCATCCGCGCTGAACTGCTTCTTCACGGATGCTCCGAGGTACTAAAATGTTTTTTAATTGGTGATATTAACCCCGGGTAGATAACCGGGTTTCGGGCTATCCCATAAACCGGCAAAATTTAAAAAAGGAGAACTATTGTGGATGATGGGTATGATTTTTTTCGAGATAATGAAAATGACATTATTATTTACGGTGACCTCCAGTAATTCGCCGTTCTCAAATCCCACATGGTTAGCCGCAGGCCGAAATGTTTGATTGTGGGGACATTGATGTAATCGTTTTTGCAAAAAACCCTGTGGCTTGAGAGCTTAATTTGATGATTCTTATGTGACGTTTCATGGTGCAAAACTATATCGGAATGCAATTATTGCCATGAGGGTTTAAACCTGCAAGCGAAGTAATATAACCGTGTTTTAATGGGTTAAACACGGTGCCAGCATTAACATATACTAACCAGGGCTGGATACAATTATTCCATTTCTTTACTATTCAATTTATTGTGGGTAATTGAAAAAGCATACCGTCGTCGGTAAATATCTATTGGATAAACATATAGAGTCCTGTTGCTTTATTACTGGAATCTCCAATGTCCATCGATGATATTGCAAAAGCAACCGGCTATAATGACGGATCGAGGTTTACGCGGAAGTTCAAAGTGCTATACAAACAATCCCCTCTCGCTTATCGGCTATTCAATTTAAAAAATATTCCATTTATGACCTTATTATAGTACAGGTTCGCCGATAGATTTAATAGGTTGTGATTCATATTTGTATTCACAACTTCCGGTTATGATCACCAAATCATTCATCGCATCTTTATCGGGTTCGCTGCTGGTGCTGATGTATACTTATGCTGCTATCAGCAAATTATTAATGTATAATGCCTTCAGGTTTGAGTTTCTTGGTCATGTATTGATAAGAAATTATACCGGGATTATTGCGTGGACATTTCCGGTTTCAGAATTACCTATCGTGTGTTTAATAATTATGTCGGGGACTCACCAGATTAGTTTGAGATCGGACATTGGGTTACTTATTTTTTTTACACTTTACATTATATGGATGTTTCGTTTTTATTCTTCGGCACCATGCAGTTGTGGCGGTGTTCTGAGTGAGATGTCATGGAAGCCACGCCTATTATTCAACTTATTTTTTATAGGAATTGGGCTTACCCCCCTAATGTATTCACGTGAACCTAATGCCGGTGGCCACCGGTAACGGGCAGGACTACCCGAACACCTGTATAAAAAAGTAGGGATCAGTTAACCATTATTCACTTTCCTAAAGTTTTCACCGGTTTTTGAATCATAAAGCCGGGCTATTTTTATGAACAAATTACGTATTGCGCTGAGCGTGCTGGCGATCGTTATTGCCACCTTTGCTGCTTACAGCTTTTCGCGGCCTGTGCCTGCTAAAGCCATTTCTAATGTAAAAGATAGTTTTATATGGATCAAGTACAATTGTTCGCTATCGAATCCTGTGGTGACTATGGTTCAATCTGGAAATAACTGGAGCGTAGCGCAAAGCGGCCTGCCAGACGGGATCAATTGTAACGGGACATTAAGTATTTGTGCTAGGAAGTACTTATTGTCTGAAACTACAGGCTCCAACAATCGTTTTCCGATTACCGGGGCCACTGTGCAGGGCACGATAAAGTGTACGAATACTACTCCATAATTGGTATTTGGTTTTTAGAGAACAAGCCCTGCGGGGCTTGTTTATTTAGGGGTACCCTGCGAGAAATGAGGAGTGCCATGTATATACTCGAGCGGAATTGGTCAGCACGCGATGAAGATTGAATAACCCTTCATTCTTCTTATTATGGGGTATAATTTTAATTGTCCCGGCAATGTTGCTTTGTCCAGCGACAATAAAGTTATTATAAGAAGAGGCTGGTATTTTAGTCTCTTTTATTTATGAGCATATTTTTTATATCCTCTTTATAAAACTTTCAATAATTCCTGAATTTATGCAGGCCCATGGAATTGCATTTTTAAATGGCAGAATCAAGGGTATTTAAAAGGAGGTCCGATGTGATCGGACCTCCTTACCATATGTTTTTTCTCACCACACTAATACCAATATTAAATGGGGTCAGCACCTTGTTTATCTAAGGTGGATACATCAATTTTGAATTACAACCAACAAATTATCGTTCATTTTGGATAATACCGGTGAGCTCGATGACATCGTTTGGAATGGGAAAAACCCATTTGTTGTTGTTTGGTGGAAGATTGTATTGCTTGCCACTAATGAAATGAGTAATAG